>DZAT01000118.1 GCA_022736205.1 Thiomicrospira cyclica | reverse complement strand
CTATTACGCTTGAATCAAAAGGCAAAGAGCATCAGGAGATTATTAAAGAGGCTTTGAAGGCTAAGAAGTTTAAGTTTTCGGCGCTTGTGTAGGGTTTGTTTTGTGTGAGTGGGATACAAGGGACATTCATGTCCCTTGGCGCTAACTAGGCAAAAATAAAATCGCTAGAGCTTATAGAGCCGCTAACTCCTGTTATATTAATCAGCGTGTCTAACGCGTCAGCTGTGTTGACCGTATCATTGATAAGAAGATATGTACCCGCCATGGCTCCGGCGGATACGGTGATTAAGCCGACCTGCTCGGTTGCCCCTGCGGAAACGGCGACGTTTGTACCGATTGCCGTAAGCAGTGTAGCGACATCGGCGGCTGTGGAGACCGTAACCCCCGTTACTGTGACGGAGGTTATAGCTGTGCCCGTATTAACCAAAACAATTTTATCCGTTCCGGCGACAAAGTCTGTAATCTTATCCATGCCGGCAGTAGTGGCTAGTGACTCCGTAAATACATTTGCAACTGTACCATTGATGTAGAATTTATCAGCTCCAGCCCCACCAGTCAAAGTATCGGCGCCAACTCCGCCGGTGATAACATCCGCGGCGCTTCCCCCTTTTATAACGTCCGATAATCCAGAACCAACAACCGTAAGCGCCGCCGTAAGCGCCGAAGCGTCCATGGATGAACCCGTTACGGCTCCATCAAGCGCGTTTGAGATGGTGAGCGCCTTATCCCCTGTGATAACAATTGACGAGTTATCTGCATTGGTTAAATCAGTAATCACATTTCCGGCAGAGCCCGCAACGCCCGTTGACGATAGGTTGACCGTTGTAGCCGTAGAAACTGTAAGCGCTGCTAGAGTTTTTGCGGCTGTATTTTGGTTGTCAAGATTTACTGTAGTCGTATTTTGACCTACGGCGTTGGCGATTGTAACAGTACCCGTGTTGCCGTCGTTTACAATCTTGTATGTACTTGTATTTTTAGAGTTATTAAAAGTCTCCGTTAAGTTACCGCTACCAATCTCGAAACTCCCAATAGATGTTAGCTGAGATACGTCAACAGTTGCTCCCGTCGTATTAAGGGCTAGTTTTTCGATACTTGTGTAGGCGTTTAGCGCGGCGTAGACCGGCGTTGTGTCGTTGATAGCGATTGTGTCTGTACCAGAGCCGCCGTTGATAGTATCGGTGGCTAGCATATATCCGGCTTTAAAAGTCAACTTATCATCGCCGGAACCACCCGTAAAAGCAAGGGTATTATCGGCTCCAAGACCAGAAGCGTCCACTGTGATAGCGGCGGTCATAGCAGAGGCGTTGATTGTTTTTAGAGCGGTTAAAGACTCTGTAATCGTTAACGCTTTATCTCCGGTAACCGTTAGCGAAGCGAGGGCGGCGCCTGTGTTGTTTAGCGTGATTATGTTTGCGGCTCCCGTAGTGGCTATTGAAGCGGACGTGACAAGAGAGCCGGATATATCAAGCGTATTTGTCTGACCGGCGGCGCTTCTAGTAAAACCATTTAGCGTGATATTTTCAGTCGTATCAGTAGCCGATGCGATAGTAGTCGTCGCGTTAGTCGTCGCAAAATTCGCCAGACTGATGGTTTGACCAGATAGCGTGTATGTCGCGCTTGTGCCCATAACGGCGCTATCGATACTAAGCCCCGTCGTGCCGCTACCAGCCGTATAGGCGGTTATAGCTCCGCCGTTGATGTATACATTTTCGATACTCGTAAGAGAGGGTTGACTTGTCGTCGTGTCACCGGCGGCGATATAGATCTTGAGTGTGTCTGTGCCTGAGCCGCCGTTTATTTGATCCGCTACGCTAAGCTGTTTTGTAGCGCTTGAGTTATCGGCTATATATGTGTCGTTGTACGCCGTATTTGAGTGAGTGTCTACGCCTGAGGTAAAGTAGTATGTCGAGCCTGTGGCGTTTGTGACTGTATCGTCGTTGATTAGCGTAGTCTTTGTCGCCATAACAGCGTTGGAGCTGTCAAGTAAGCTTACTTTGATTCCCTCTAGCCCCTCGGTAGTAGAATCAGAGTTGGCAGTGATGGTAAACGTCGCCGTAGCCGCGCCAGCCGCAAAGCTAATCATGCCGGAAGCCGGAGTAAAATCCGTACCGGCAGTCGCAGCCGTATAAGATGATGAATCACCCGCGACGTTGTAAGTAAGAGAAGCCGCCGATGTTGTACTAGTTCTTGTAACCGTATAGACGACAGACGAGCCTTCGACTACTGTGTTTTTGTCCGCTGTGATAGTGTATGCGCCGGAGGTTGTGCCGCCTGTTCCGGTCGTGACGCTTGTGCCGCTGGAGACTATGGAAGTGTTGATTGTGCCTGGAGTCACGGTTGCCGCTGTGACGCCTGATACCGTAGTTCCGCCAAGAGACATTACGCCTGAGACAAGCGTGGCGTTTGCGGTGCCGTTTGTAAACGTAAGCTGTGTTCCGTCTGTGTCACCCTGCAAAGGGATAGTCGCCACAAGAGAGCTTCCTGAATAAACAAGGATTTGATTGCCTGATTGCTTATATAGGTAATCGCTTGAAGCTCCAGCCAATACCACTCTTTCGGTATTTTGGTCAAATAAAGCGCCTGTAACGCCGGAGGCGATAGTAATCACCTGCTCACCGGTAAAGCCGTAAACAGTAGTATTGGAGCTAGCCACCGTAAAAGCTTCGCCCGCTGATTCTAAATAAACTTTAGCCATCCTAAAAATCCTTTTTTGTTTGCAAATATTAATACTTTTGTAAGAGCAAAAATAGCGCCAAAACAAAATTGAACCATCTGATTAATTCTCACATTTTGCGCAAAGCCCAAAATGAGGTCTTCAGCAGACGGCTCTCGCGACTAGTCGCTTTTGAAATTTAATGTTTAATCAGAGGGTTCAATTATGTTGCAACGATAAGTTATCCGGGCGGAGTGATTAACCGTCACAATGGTAAAAGCTCGGGTTTTATCCTGATTTTTTTGGTTAATATCTCGCCAATATCATATCGGCAACCTTAAGAGCCGTAACAATAAAAGCTATCATCCCTATACTCCATCGCATATTCGTATTTATAGCCGT
>DZAT01000051.1 GCA_022736205.1 Thiomicrospira cyclica | reverse complement strand
CCTGTATTAGATTCAATATTTTCTAATCCAACATAATTGACCAATCCTGTTTGTGATTGCGGATCTATGCTATCGCTAACTTTTTGGACAACTTCCCCCAACTTAACCTTATCGCCTTGAACATCGCTCATTATCTGCTCAATATCCGCCTTGGCTGTGCTAATGGTTGATTTTGCTTCATTGATTTCATTATCAACCGCTTGGCATTCATCAACAATTTGCTGTTGAATAGGTAAAGGTGGGAGGGGGATTTTTAACGCTGAAATTTGTGACAATGATAAGTTTTGTTGAGCAATTCCAACTTTTAAAAAGTCAAGTTGTGCTTGAGTGCTGCTGCTTTGCAAAGCTAAATATACATATTTAACTAATAAATTATTTATATTGTTAAGTCTAATTATTGCAATAGCTTGATTTGTATTTGCAGGCAGTATTTCTTTGCTTACAATTGCAGATCTTCCTAAAGCTCCAGCAATTGAAAATAGAATATCGTTTTCTTGTAATTGAGACCTAAACATTTTTTGATGACAATCATCTCCAATAAATGCAAATTTCTCCTTATCAAATAGCCCGCTGGATAAAACGGATTCAATTTTTATAAAGTTTATACCAGAGTTAACAAAGTTAAATCCAATTGTTGTTGGTGTTGTTCCCTTTGTAACTAGCTTCGCATAGTCTCCTATAGAAAAAAGTGGATACTTACTCTCAATTTCTACTTTTTTACTCGTATTCAAGCTAATCGCTTTATTAAATTCGACACGCGAAAAATCGAGCATATCTGAAAGCTTAACACGACTGACATAAGGTGTTAAGGTTTCGGGAATAGTGTTATTGATTCCATTAAAGTTATCACAAATTAATGCATTAATTTTGCTGTTATCGTTACGATCATTCGGGTTATACAGAGGCGTGATAATGTCATTAGCACTTTCGCCTGCATTGTATTTAATGCCTTCGCTGCCTTTTGCACCACTCCACTCATACCCTAAAAAGGCTTTTTGTTCTTTATTATCGCTTGGGCTTTTCACTACGAGCACAGTAGTTGGGTTAGCTTGCGCTAACATAAAATAAAACAGTTTTTCTTTTTCGATGCCGAGCACAAAGGCTAATAGGCGCTTTTGCAGTTCTTGCTTTTGATCTGCTTCGGATTTGTCTTTGAATTGTTTTGTTTTTTTAAGATTATTAATCACCGTGCTCGTGTCGAACGATTTTTGATATTCGACAAATAGCTCATGACTAAATAGGGTTTCATGATATTCGTTTTGTAGTAAGGTTTGATAAGCGTCAAAGTCGACCCCTTGATGTTGGCAATAAGCCTGCACCACACGAATATCATTGTATGCACCGCCACTTGTTGCCAGTTCGTTTTGCCAGTCGTCGAAAAAGTCATTGACCCGATTGCTAAAATGCTGGGCTTGACTGGGGTTATGGGCTTTTCGTCGCATAAATAACACCACGGTATTCGTACCAGTTTTACCAAACGTGCCACTACCCAGTTCAACAATGGCAATAAAATCGAAGTGTTGTAATAAAATTTCACGAGTTTTAACGTGCGTGTTATCGCTGTTATTCAAGATGCTTGAAGGCACAATAATGCCCGCAACCCCATGAGGCGCAAGTAACTGTTTGGCGCGTTCTAAAAAGAAGCACTGGATATTTTTGTTGCCCGTATCGTTAACCGTTTCAAAAAGCTGGTAAGACTCCCGAACGGCTTCGGGTAGGGTTAATAAAAAATCTTCGACAGCGAAAGGAGGGTTAGCAACAAGACAATTAAAGCTATGGGGTTTAATTTGCTCGTGGTTATCGAGCGCATCAGCATCAATAATCTGAATATCGTCCTGACCATACATAAACGCCGACACCTTAGCCACTTTCGCCAGTCGGTCTTCTTTTTCGATACCGACAATGGCGTTGTAATAGTCGTTAATATTGGCTTGTTTATGTTGTGCCACTAATGGTGTAATACTTAGGGCGTATTCGTTTAGGAAATGCCCCGCACCACAAGCGTAGTCGATGGTTTTTAAGGGTTCATTGCTGCTAATAATCGCTTGCTCTAATGGCAAGGAAGCGACAATAAACTTACAAATGGGTACAGGCGTAAAAAACTGTCCTTCGCTTTGTTTGATGCCGTTATCTAGGAAAAACTCGAACATGTCGCCTAAAAACTGGTTTTGTCCTGTACTTAATAGGCGCAAACCTTGCCACATTTGAATGATTTCGAGCAGAATTTTCGCGTTTTTATCAAATTGTTCTTTATTATGGACTTTAATAAACTCAAAATCTAAGCCCTTAAAAAACTTGAGCTGACGAAAAATGTCTTTAATGGTATCTTTGGTAGCGTTGCGCTTTTGTTTCATTGCCCAAAAAGCAGCGTCAATATCTTGATTACTGATATAAACAATGTCTTGTTTTAGAAACTTTTCCATGCCTTGTTTGTATAGGGCTTGTAGTCGGTCAACCAAGTCGTAATAGTTATCGTAGGCAATGCCTTTCCAATAAAATTTGAGATCGTGTGGATTTTCGGTTTCGTCCACAATTTTGCATAAAAACAAATTAACCAGTACCTCGAAGGCATTTTCACGACGAGAAACGTTGTATTTTCTTAAAATGGTACGAAATTCGTGGTATTTGCCTTTTTTATCGCTGGCATCGACCATTTTTGTATCTAAGGCTAGGGTGTATTTGTCTTTGCCGATGTGATAGGGTTGAATGTTATCTTCAAAAATCCCTTTTTCGGTATATTCTTGTTTGTAGGTGTACTTCCAGACATTAAAGCGTTCTTTGACATTTTTTGCAGTGGTAAAACTTTTTAAGTCGGGGCTTTCGCTTAGAATTTTGGCGTTGTCTTTATGTGAAATAATGCGTTGAAACGTTTTGATGCCGTTGTTTTCAACATCGCTGGCATATAAGCAAACAAATTCAACGGCTTTTTCCTGCTCGATATAACTAAACAACTGTGCGCCATCTTCTAATGTGTCTTTCCATGCTTTTTCAAATTCACGCCCTGCCGTTTTACACTCGATAATCAATAAGGGATCATTTTGTTGGTTTTTAACCAAAATATCAGCGCGTCCGCTTTTGGCTGAATGTCCTAATTTCCAACGAGGTTCTAATTCTATATGCTGGGGGTGATAGCCTTGACTCAGCAGACGGTGTACGCATTCAAAAACAACAAAGTTTTCGGGGCTAGAGAAGTTACAGGTTTGATTTTCGTTGACAACAAAGCCTTTTTCAATCGGGTAGATGAGCTTTTCTGCCTTAAAATCCACTTGTAATGAGCAATCGAAAGCATCAAAGTGCTTGCTGTAAACTTCACCTTTGGCGGTAAAGTTTAGGCTGGTGAGTAGGGCTTTTAGGTTGTCTTTGGTAATCATTGTTTAACTGCTTGTATTGATTTTCGATAATTCTAACATTTTTTTCACATCCAAATGCGCTTCTAGCATATCTGCTAACCTGTCCAATTCTGCCAATTGTTGTTGTTCGTGGCTTTGTGTTGAGCAAGCATCATCGGGTGTTAATCCCATCCACTGGGTTAAGGCTTGATAGGCTTCTGGATGGTCAAAGAGACCGTGTAAATAAGTGCCGATGATATTGCTGTATTCGCTGATGGCGCCATCGGTTTTGCCATTGTCTAGTCGGGCAAAAGGACGTTCTAGCGCATTGCCGATGCTAATGCCCTGATGCATTTCGTAACCGCTGATACTTTGTCCAGTCCACAGCTTTCCTGTTTGTTGGGCTAGGTGTTTGTCGCTTTGCCAACGTGTGGTGATATCGAAAAATGCCAAGCCTGCCATTTGGCGCTTATTGCCTTCGATTAGCTTAGGGTCGAGCAGATTGCGCCCGAGCATTTGAAAACCACCACAAATGGCTAAGATTTTGCCGCCATAGCGCAGATGTTTAATCAATTTGTCGCGCCAGTTGTGTTCATTAAGTTGCGCTAAGTCCGACATAACGGCTTTGCTACCGGGAATAATGATGACATCGGCTTGTAGGTTAGGTTCATTTAATGCGCTATAGGCAAAATCAATGCGAGGGTCGGTTAGTAATGGCGAAAAATCACTATGATTACTGATATGTGGCAATCGTAATACACGCACTTTCAATTGGTTATCATTTGATGTTGATTGCGTTTGGCGAACAGCATCTTCTTCGTCGAGCTTCAAATCCATGAGATAAGGCAATACACCTAAAACAGGTTTGCCTGTTTTAGCTTCGAGCCAATCTAGCCCCGATTGCAGTAAGGCAATATCACCGCGAAAACGATTAATCACAAAGCCTTTAATGCGTGCTTGCTCACTTTCTGACAAACACGCCAGTGTGCCAATAATATGCGCAAAAACACCGCCTTTGTCGATGTCGGCAATGAGAATCACGGGAATGTCGACGGCTTCAGCAAATCCCATATTGGCAATGTCGTTTTCGCGTAAATTAATTTCAGCAGGGCTGCCAGCGCCTTCGACCAAACAAATGGGGTATTGATGGGTTAGGCGTTGCCAAGATTCGAGTACAGCGGCTTTAGCCGTGGTTTTGTAGGCATGATAGTCGAGTGCATCTAAGTGTCCGATGGCTTTGCCCTGAATAATAACCTGCGCTTTGCGATCTGATGTGGGTTTGAGTAAAACAGGATTCATGTCGGTGTGTGGTTTAAGTCCACAAGCGAGGGCTTGAGTAGCTTGTGCGCGACCAATTTCACCACCATCTTCGGTGACTGCAGCACTGAGTGCCATGTTTTGCGGCTTAAAGGGTGCAACCGAATAGCCTTGTCGATGCAATAAGCGACACAGTGCAGCAACGAGGGTGCTTTTGCCTGCATCGGAGGTGCAACCTTGAATCATCAGTGCGGGCATGTAACCTCCTTTAACCAGTTTTCCAATTTAAACCAGTCGCCCTCTGTTTTGGGAAAACCAAAACGAATGCCATTAAACGCAGGGAAGTGACGCAATAAAATGCGATGCGCTAGCGCCGAATGAAATAGGCTTTCGCTTTGAGGATGCGTGATGGTAACAAAATAATCGGTGCTGGCAAGGCGTGACAATGTTGTATGCGTTAATAATCTTTCTAATCGGTGACGCTGTTCGCTTAAACGCAGCCTTTGTTGATCTTGCCACAGTCTATCGGCAAAGGCTTGCGCTCCTGCCCAGCGCGCGACATGGCTCACCGACCAAGGGGATTGTTGCTTTGCCAGTTGTTCGATGTGCGTTTCTATCGCTAACACAAATCCTAGGCGAATGCCTGCGAGTCCAAAAAACTTACCGACAGACTTGAGCCGCCACGTATGTGGCGAGAGGGGTAGGGTTGGATGGTTTGCGCTATCTGCAAAAGCCTCGTCTAAGACAAGAATGCCTTGCTTGAGCATGTTTTTTAATGCTGTCAGTTGGGATAGTGTTGCGATTATGCCCAGCGGATTGTGTGGCTGTATGATCACCGCTGCATCGTATTGAGTAGCAGTTTCGATCAATGTCGCCATATCATCAACAAAAACAACCTTATGCCCTGCTGCTTGCCAAGCGGCTGGGTGCTCGGCATAGCCATTGACTAAGATGGCAACATCTAATGGTTTTACGTAAAGACGAGGAATCTGCTCAATCGCCCACTGACTACCCGCAATCGGTAAGAGTTGTGATTCGTCGACCTGATAATAATGACTCGCTCCTGATTCTAGGCCATCGTGATCTTCTGGCAGTCGTTGCCAAACGCTTTCGGGTACAGCAGAAAGCGGATAAGCCCAAGGGGCAATACCTGTCGATAGGTCGAGCCAGTCATCAGGAGAACCACCATAGTGCTCGCACGCAGCGTGTAGCCGACCACCATGAACTAAAGCCATAGTGCCGCCAATACCACTAACCATAGCAGTAGTCCTTTATGGATTAATCTGAGCACGCGATCAATATCGCTTACCTTCGGTTTTTGCTGCCATCCGAACAGCGGGCGTTTTTCATGCACGCCATGATAACAAGCCGACCCACCCAAACGCACTGCTAATGCCCCTGCGCCAGCCGCCATCACCACGCCCGCATTTGGGCTGTCGTGTTTGCTTGCTTGCCGCCACCAACATGCCATCGCCTGTTTAGGGCAGTGACTGAGCATTGCGTAGCTGAGTGCCGTTAAGCGAGCAGGAAGATAACCGAGTATGTCATCGAGGCGAGCTGCCGCTTTACCAAAGTATTCAAAACGATCGTTGCGATAGCCCCACATACCATCTAGTGTGTTTACGAGTCGATGTGCCAGTGCCGCAGGCGCGCCCAAGATGGCAAACCAAAACAGACTGGCAAAGAGTGCGTCATTGCCATTTTCGAGCACGGATTCGATGGTTGCAGCAGCGATTTTGGTATCGTTCAGCGTTGAGGTTTCTCGGCTAACAATCATCGACAAAGCATGACGTGCTTGCTCGATATCGCCTTGTTGTAAGGGTGCAGCAATCGATAAGGCATGTTCGCGTAGGCTTTGCCAACCGATACAAAAATAAAGCACAATCGTTTGCAAGAGCAGATTTGCCCAGATGGGTAGGTGCATCAATAGAAATACGAGCAGTGCAACGGGTATCATCACCAGTAATAGCAATGACACGAATCCCGCTGCAAAACGTACAAGGTCAGCATAGCGTTGTTGATTGAACCATCTTTCTAAGGTGTTCGCACAATAACCAAAACCGACGAGGGGATGAACGCGGTTAGGTAACTCACCCAAAAAATAATCCAATACAAGGGCGAGCGTAATGACAAATACGGCCATTCAACAACGACTAGTTAGGTACTGCAATATTGCGTAATGCTGTACGGTAGGCGTTTACTGAATTAAGCAGCGCATCAGCGACAATCATGGTAAAGCCAATCCAGTGATAAAATGTCGGTTCTTTTCCTGTAACAAAAAACAAATAAGCCAATAATGCAGAAGCCGAAGCAATGCCAACAATCGCCCAAAGCTGATCGAAGAAAAAGCTAACAACACCCGCATCACCTGCTTTAAACATTTCGAGAAAAAAGGCGATAATGGTTAATACAATAAAGCCATAACCAATATTGCCAGACATGGATAGCTGTAAGTATTCTGCACCAATAAGATAAGCGATTACTAACAACATCCAAGGGAACTTTGCGATCATATTTTTAATGTCCTTTGTATTACTCAGGTTTTCAATTAGTGCTGGAAAAAAGCCGTGCAACCGCCGTTGGATTGCTTGGAAAATAGCTGTGCATATAACTCGCGGTTAGGCGATGGATGCGATAAGCCGATTCGCTCACCCCTTTACCATGTGGATTGATGCCCTGCGCAATGGGGGTTAAGTGGGTGCTGAGCTTGCTGTAATGAAACGTGTGTCCATGCAAGGTGCCTTCGGGTAAGCTCATGCTTTGCATACCCAACGCGGCAAAGCGTTGTTGCATCACGGCATCGCCTTGAACAAGTCCCCACATGGGCTCAGTCGCACCCTGTTTATCGGTTAGGGTATCGAGCAATACCAATAAGCCGCCACATTCTGCTAACAGCGGCTTTTGTGCTGTCACATGACGATGAATGTCTGCTTTGGTTTGTGTTGCTTGCGATAAGGTCGTTAAATGCAATTCGGGATAGCCACCAGGCAAATACACCGCATCACAATCGGGTAGGGCATCGTTGGCAAGGGGTGAAAAATAACGGAGGCTTGCGCCTAACTGGTTTAAGCAGTCGATATTGGCTTGATAAAGAAACGAAAATGCCGCATCTTTGGCAATGGCGATGGTTTTGCCTGCTAATAAAGGCTGAGTTTCGGCTTGTTGCGGGGCATCAAAGCACACTTCTGGCAACGGCATATTCACCAGTTCGGTGGTTGATAGCTGTACCGCCATAGCCGTTAAGCGCTGTTCAATATCGTCAATTTCTGTTGCTTGCACTAACCCTAAATGACGCTCTGGCATGCCAGCGTTCGCATCACGTTTAATGATGCCGACTAAAGGCGTATCGGCGCGTACGCTATCACGAATCATATCGGCATGAATATCACTGCCGACACGGTTCGCCAAAATGCCAAAAAAAGGCAAGTCGTCTTGATAGGTTGCCAAGCCATGCGCTAAAGCACCGAAAGTCTGTGCCATCGACGAGGCATCAATAACCGCCAAAATGGGCACGCCTAATAAGCGCGCCAAATCAGCCGAAGAGGGATCACCATCAAACAAGCCCATCACGCCTTCAATCAAAATGATATCGGCATCTTGTGCGGCATCAGCCAGTAACCGACGGCAATGTGTCTCGCCCCCCATCCACAAATCGAGTTGATAGACGGGGTGTCCAGACGCTAACTGGTGTAGCATGGGGTCGATAAAGTCTGGCCCTGTTTTGAACACACGAACCCGCTTACCTTGCTGGCGATAGTAATAGGCCAACCCAGCCGTGATGGTGGTTTTTCCCTGTCCTGATGCAGGCGCTGCAATAAAGAGCGCCTGAGCGCAATTAGGCATGTTGTGGATTGCTCTGACGTTTTGCCCAAGTGCTCAAGGCAATATGCGCAACCACACCCATCACGAGATAAGTAGCTAACCCTTCTAAATGGCCAGGTAAACGTGTTAAATAATCGCTAAACATCATTGAAAAGTCTGGTTCAAACTTACCCGATAGGTAATGGAAGCTTGACGCTGATAATAGGTAACCCAGTGCACCTGAAACGGGCGCAATAATGGCAAGCGTCAATAACGTCTTGACGTTTTCACCAGCATACAAGCGAGCAAATAATTGACCACCCGCCCAATACATCGCGTAAGAAAGCAGCAAGAATAAATAGCTGTTGCTTAAGCAAAAATCGGTATTACCAGACCAGGTTAAGCCAGTCATATCCATCGTCCAGATCATGGCGAACGCAAGCGTCAGCACCCATACTTGACGGAAATAAACACCCAATAAAAAGAATAGGCCCATCGTAGATGCTGGAATAATATCCAACGTCATCACGCTATGTCCGCGTGTGGTCACTAACAATAGAATTAACACAGCGCCTAACAGCACTTGGTTACGAATCGATAAGTTTGGCATATTTTTTCTCCTAAAATTTATAACTCAATTCCGTGTTGGGCTTTAATGCCCGCCTTATACGCATGTTTGATTTCTTTGACTTCGCTGACCGTATCAGCAACGTCGATTAATGCCTGTGGTGCACCACGACCTGTTATCACCACATGTTGCATGGTGGGACGTGTGGCTAAGTCGGCAAGCACCTGTTCTGTATCCAAATAACGCATACGTAACACAATATTCAGTTCGTCGAGCAGAATCATGTCGTAGTGCTCATCGGCTAAGAAGCTTTTAACTTGCTCCCATGCTTTTTGCGCACTGGCGATGTCTTTTTCAATGTTCTGCGTTTCCCAAGTAAAACCGTCGCCCATCACATGATAGCTGACTTCTTCAGGAAAGCGACGAAAAAAAGCCTCTTCACCCGTGCTATAGCTGCCTTTGATGAATTGTACCACAGCCACTTTCATGCCGTGCCCTAAGGCACGCGCAACCATACCAAAACCTGATGATGACTTACCTTTGCCATCGCCTGTCATCACTAATATTAACCCTTTTTCGTCGGTGGCGCGTGCCATACCTGCGTCAACGATGGCTTTATGTTTTTTCATGCGATTAGCATGATTTTCTGGATTGATGTTCATAGAGACTTCCTTAACGTTTTGTGGAGTTTACTTAATTAAAATGTAGGTTAATTAAAGATTTTCATAACATTACCACTGATTATAGTGAATAAGTTGTTCGAGTGGTAAGCGTTGTCGCCAACCTTTTGTTGCCAGTTCAGGTTCGGTTAAAAACTCACTGACATAGCCAACACACAAGTAGGCTAAGGGATATACATTTTTTGGCAAATTAAGCTGTTGGCTAAGGTGATTATGGTCGAGGATACTGACCCAACCGACACCAACCCCTTCGGCTCTTGCCGCTAACCAGAAGTTTTGCACTGCCAAGCAGGTGCTAAATAAGTCCATGTCGATAACAGAGTTGCGCCCTAAGACGTGTTTGCCACCACGTGTTCTATCACAGGTGATACAAACGTTAATGGGACTTTCTACAATCCCTTCAAGTTTAAGTTGTGTGTAAAGGCTATGCTGACTGTCTGAATAGTTGCAGGCGGCTTTGCTGTTTTCGCTGTCATAATTTGCTTTAATACGCTGACGTATGGTCAAATCGTCGATGACGATAAAATCCCAAGGCTGCATAAATCCTACTGAAGGGGCGGCATGAGCCGCCGCCAACAATCGAGTTAGCACTTCATTGGGAATCGGGTCTGGCAAAAACTGAGAACGCACATCACGACGCTGATGAATAGTGCGATAAACCACTGCTTTTTCCGACTCATTAAAAGCGTTACGCATTAAAACTTGTACTCGACACCCGCTAACAGCGTGCGCGGTGAGTAGGCGTAGTAGTTTGTAGGCGTTGAAGCATTGAAGCTATTAGTCGCTTGGGCGATGCGCTCATCGGTTAAATTAATGCCTTTAACAAATAAACGAACTTCCTTGTTCCACTGATAGCTGGCATTCGAGTGCCATAACCAATAATTGCCTGTATCGTATCCTGCTTGACCTGTGGTGGTGTTGTAACTGTCGATGCGTGTGCCAACAAATTGTGATTGAACGCCCAGCACTGTTTTATTGAATCCCAGATAAGTCCAGCCTAAACTCCCACTGGTTTCGGGACGACGGGCGAGGGGAGTGCCTGTTTGTGTTTTGGCATCGAGCACTGTGTAGCAGGCGCTAATTTCTGATGCTAACGAAGGTAAGCTCTCGCTTGCTTTCCATTCCCAGCCGTTGAGTTGAGATTCGCCTGAGCGATTAAAATAGTTACGATTGGCAAAGTCATAGTCGATTAAATCACTCACCTTATCTTCAAAGCGAGAAAGGCTATAATCCTTCCAGCCAAGGCTAACTTCTTTACTCTCGACTGTTTCTGGACGCAATGAGCCTGCATCGCTTCGCACACCTGCCTTGAATGTTGAGTCGTATTGAATAAAACGCTCAAATAAGTTGGGCATACGACGCGTATCTGCCATATTGATCGCAAAGTAAGCCTCTTTCGTGAGCATTTGTTTAAGGCCTAAACGCTTACCGACATAACTGGCGTAATCGTTAAAGTCATCGTTGCGCAGACTTAAATTAACAATGGTGGGATGTTCAGCTTGCGGTAGGTAAAAGCTTTGTGTTCTGACAACGAACACGCCTTGCTGACGTTGCTTTTTGCCTATGCCTGCATTGCTCATGGTGTCGCTCGATTGTTCCGAAGTGTCTCCACCCAATGTCCAGCCACCTAAGTCGTCTTTTCGGTTTGCAGTAACGCCTTGTTGATTGGTTTTGGCATTAAAAAGCGAACCATTAAAATCCCGATCAATACTACCATCTTGTGCATTGAGTGCAAATTGCCAATCGGCAAGCGCAAAATGGTAGGTTGCGCCCAGTGTTTGTTGTTGATAGGTTAAATAGTTGGTATTGATCGGTGCTGAACCATCATAATTTCCGCGTGCATCTGCTTTAAACGCACTGACTTCTAAACGTTGGTTATTGGCAATATTCCAACCGAGTTTGGCATTTAAAGTATCGTTACGATAACCGTCTTTTTCATATGCAAGCGGGTTTTGTTTTTCGCGGTTTGTAATGGGTGTAATCGATGAAAACTCATCACTGCTTAAACCCGTGTAACTCACACGTGCATCGAAGCTTTTATTGGCATAGCCAATAGTGCCTTGTGTTTGTTTTTGACCCAAATCGCCCAAGGTATAAGCAATACTGCCATGTGTCCCTTGTGCTGCTTTTTTGGTAATGACGTTAATGACACCTGCGGCAGCATCTGCGCCCCAAATGCCTGCTTGCGCACCAGGTAATATTTCGATGCGTTCAATGTCGCTAACCAACAGATGTTGCCATTGTGCGCCACCTGTACTAGCAGGATCGTTAAAACGCATACCATCGACCACCAATAACAGTCGCTTGCTGTCGTGTCCGCGTAAAAAAACACTGGTTGTCGTTCCCTGTCCACCGTTACTATAAACGGGAATGCCTGCCAGTCGGTCTAAGGCTTCGGGTAGGGTTTGGATGGCTTTTTCTTGTAGCTGTTCGCTGGTAATAACCGTGATATTGCCCGTGTAGTCTTGTTTGGACTGTTCGACACGCGTTGCCGAAACGATCACTTGATCTAATGGATTAGATGCTGCCCAAACAGGCGGAGAGAGAGAGGTTGCCACAGCGACACTTAACGCTGTGCGAGAAAAAGAAAGGTTCATAAAAATTTCCTTCGGTCATTTAAAAATGGCACGAAAGACAAACGGAAATAATAACAGGCGATAAAACCTGCTTTGCCGTATTGCCCACCGCAATCGGTAAATGGAGTTATTAGGCCGGTATCCAGACTCAAGAGCAGTTTCATTTCACCTTCCCGAATCAGTTTGCTGACCAGTGGTTGCGGCGTTAACCGCGTAAAATGTCTTCTCTATTACTGTTGCGGGGGCAGTGTAGGCATTTCACCTAACTTCCCGTTTAACGTTAACCCTGAGGTTAAACGCACCTAATAATCATGTTTACTGCGTAATTTTAGCACAATAAAGGTAAATGGCTAAGGCAGCTGTGATGAGGCTGTGATAAAATAGCGATCTTGTCTTTAAAGCGCCCGTAGCTCAGCTGGATAGAGTATCGCCCTCCGAAGGCGGTGGTCGGACGTTCGAATCGTCTC
>DZAT01000117.1 GCA_022736205.1 Thiomicrospira cyclica | reverse complement strand
AGGTGCAGCTACAACAACAGGCGCTTCAGTCACAGTTGGCGCGGCAACAGGTGCAGGCACATGATGACGTGGCTGTGAACGGTTGCCCATTAAGCTATCGGCAGCAGCATCTTGTGCTGCTAATAAGGCAGGGTCGATAACAGCATCAACAGCAACTTGACGCTCCCAACGATCTGGACGTGACATGCGCTCGCTACGCGCACTGCGACGCGGTGCTTCTTCTGCTACTGGCGCAGATGTTGGTGTCATTTCGGCTGTATGCGTATCGACCTTTGCATTTAAGCGATCCATTGCAGCACGACTCATCGCTTGAATTTCAGCTTGCGTTTTATCGGCAATCTGCTCAATGCTCATGTTATCACCATCAGGACGTGGCGCACGCTCACGACGCGGCTGACGTTCACGACGACGATTATTGTTGCTGCGAGATGCGCTTTCGTTGCCTACTTCAATCGCTTTAACGTTGTCAACAACGGCAGATGTCACGTCTGTCGTGTTTGGTGTTGTCTCTGTATTGCGTGGGGTGCGTTCGTTACGATTGCGTCCGTTACGATTGCGTCCGTTACGGCTATTATCGCGTTCAGACCGTTTTTCGGCTGGCTTTGTTTCTGTTGTTACTTCTACTTCTACTGCTTTGCTGCCAAAAACCGTACCCCACAAACGCTTCAACCAACCCCCTTCAGGCGCTTTTGTTGGCGCTTCGGTGGGCTGAGTGATATGACGTGCAGGCTGTGCGTTTCTAGCCGCTGGTGCGCTTGGTGTTGGAACAGAGCTGGTTGGTAGCTGATTGACTGCAGCCACTTCGACACGACTGGCTTGTTGTTCACGCTCGATGAAATCTGGCGTATCATCAAGGCGCGTTTTTGCTTCGTAGCTGGTACGGTAAGGATGGCTATCGCTCGATTTGAAACGCTCGATGGTGTAATGCGGTGTTTCCATATGTTCATTAGGAATGAGCATAACGTGGATACGATGACGGTTTTCGATACGTAAGATTTCATCACGTTTTTCATTCAATAAGAACGTAGCCACATCGACTGGCATTTGCGCCATAATGCGGTGCGTGTTGTCTTTAATGGCAGCTTCTTCAATTTGACGTAAGATCGATAATGCTATCGATTCAACGCCACGAATAACGCCAAGTCCACGACAACGAGGACAAATCAACTGCGTTGATTCTTCTAAAGAAGGGCGAAGGCGTTGACGAGAAAGTTCTAATAAGCCAAAACGCGAAATACGACCAATTTGAATACGTGCGCGGTCAGGTTTGACAGCATCCTTCAAGCGATTCTCAACTTCGCGCTGATGCTTAGATGCCATCATGTCGATAAAGTCGATAACAATCAAACCACCCAAATCACGCAGACGTAATTGACGTGCAATTTCTTCTGCTGCTTCTAGGTTGGTGTTGTATGCCGTCTCTTCAATATCGCCACCTTTGGTCGCGCGAGAAGAGTTAATGTCGATTGAGGTCAATGCTTCTGTATTATCGATAACAATCACACCACCAGAGGGTAGAACCACTTCACGCTGATAAGCAGATTCAATTTGACTTTCGATTTGGAAGCGATTAAATAATGGAATCTTGTCGTTATATTTCATGACCTTGTCTAAATGAGCAGGCATGACTTGCTGCACAAAATCACGTGCTTTTTGCCACGTTTTGTCGTCATCGATCAAGATTTCACCGACATCGTTACGTAAATGATCACGCAAGGCACGGATAACGATATCACTTTCTTGGTAGACCAAGAAAGGCGCAGAGCGGCTGTCAACCGCTTGGCAAATCGCTTGCCAAACCATTGCCAAATAGTCGACACCCCATTGTAACTCTTCTGAGTTCTTACCCACACCAGCGGTGCGAATAATGGTACTCATACCATCAGGGATGTTGAGTTCGTGCATGACTTGACGAATGTCACTACGGTCATCACCTTCAACACGACGCGAGATACCACCAGAGTTTGGTGTATTTGGCATCATGACAATGTAAGGACCCGCTAATGCGATTTGCGTGGTTAACGCTGCGCCCTTGTTGCCACGTTCTTCTTTTTGTACCTGAACAACAATTTCCTGACGCTCTTTTAAAACATCGTTAATCGTTGGTTTTTCGCCATTTTCAGATTTAAAATGTGCAAAAAACTCATCAGCTAATTCTTTGAATGGCAAGAAGCCATGACGTTCTGCGCCATAGTCAACAAAAGCGGCTTCAAGACTAGGCTCAATGCGGGTAATAATACCCTTGTAAATATTCGCTTTTTTCTTTTGGTGGTGCGTGGTTTCGATATCTAGATCGTATAAGCGCTGGCCATCGACCAGTGCGACGCGCAGCTCTTCGGGCTGCGTTGCGTTGATAAGAATGCGCTTCATTAGAGGATGTGCTCACTTCATTTGTTAGTGTGAAGCGTTGAGAGCCGAGAGAAGACAGCCAAGTTAGCAGAGACCACAGAATAGCAGGCGTGCCATCGACCCATCGGTGGATGGCTGGCATCGCATTTGGAGTTGTTACCAAGAAAGGTACGCTTGCCATGGTGGTGTGTTTATTCCTTAATACTGTCTTGTTCGTTGAGTACCAGGGTTTGGCTGGCATCTTCAACGAACCAATCTGAGGGGTTCAAAGGTCAGGGTTGATTTAATGCTTCAACCGAGCCAACGAACACCTTAAATTCCCAGCTTACAACGCAGGGATCGAAAATAAATCATGTTCCTGTTTGCGCTGCACGATATTTATCGGTATGCTTGCCGTTCTTAAACGGGCACAAACAGTTGATACTATACCAATGAATGAACAGAACAGCAACCACCTTGCACCAACACAAACGCCAACAACTGGCGTTCAGTATTTAGAAGTATCCGAAGATGATGTTGGGCAACGGGTCGATAATTACTTATTGGCGCGTTTAAAAGGTGTGCCACGCACACATATTTATAAGTTAATTAGAACGGATGAAGTGCGAGTTAATAAAAAACGCATTAAAGCAGAATATCGCTTACAGGCAGGGGATGTGATTCGTGTTGCGCCTGTCCGTATGGCGGAACGCCCCGAACAAGCCCCCGTATCCGACCGAATGGGTGATGTGTTGAATGC
>DZAT01000001.1:44751-107029 GCA_022736205.1 Thiomicrospira cyclica | reverse complement strand
AAGTGGTGTTTCAAGATCCTTATGGCGCGTTTAATCCGCGCATGACGGTGGGTAACATTATTCGCGAAGGCATGGACAGCCTGAATGTCGGTTTGCCAGAAAATCGTGCAGCGCGCGTGGCAGAATTGCTTACCTTAGTGGGTCTAGATGCTGCGCATCAACATCGTTACCCGCACGAATTTTCGGGTGGTCAGCGTCAGCGCATTGGGATAGCGCGTGCGTTAGCGGTCGAGCCAAAACTGATTATTTGTGATGAGCCAACGAGCGCCTTAGATGTGACGGTTCGTGGTCAGATTTTGGATTTGCTGGACGAGTTACAACAGAAAATGGGCGTTTCCTATTTGTTTATCACCCACGATTTGTCGATTGTACCGCGCATCGCGCATCGGGTGGCGGTGATGCAAGCGGGTAAAATTGTCGAAACAGGGGTGACGGAACAGGTGCTGCGTCATCCTCAGCAAGCATACACAAAGGCATTGCTTGCCAGTGCGCCACATCGTTATTTGCAGGCGAGGATTTTAGCTTAACAAGCGCTGAAGGCAATTAAGTCGGTAAAAACATCTGCCGAAACAGGACGCGAGAACAAATAGCCTTGCCCATAGTCACAGCCCATTGCAAAGAGCAAATCGCGTTGTTCAACCGTTTCTATGCCTTCGGCAACAACTTTAATTCCTAGCTTATGTGCCATAACGACAATGGCTTCACACAGTACCAAATCATTGGCATCGTTTTGCATATTGCGCACAAACGACTGGTCGATTTTAATGTAATCGATATCAAATTTTTTGAGATAAGACAAGGATGAATAGCCAGTACCAAAATCATCCATTGAGACTTGAATGCCATTGTCTCTAAATGCCAGTAACTGTCGTTGAATGGGTTCCGATGCACCCATGAGCAAGCCTTCGGTAATTTCAATGACCAAGTTACGCCCTGACAGTCCGATTTGTTCTAAGTGAACCACCCAATTAGCATCGAGCGTTGCGTTATGCTGGAACTGCAACGGCGAGGTGTTAATACTCATTTGAAAGCCAGCATGCTGCTTTGTCCAGATGGCGGCTTGAGCGCTCGCTTCTAAAAATATCCATTCACCTAACGCAACAATCAGCCCTGTTTCTTCTGCCAACGGGATAAAATCGGCAGGCGAAATTAAGCCTTTGGTTGGGTGTTGCCAGCGAACCAGTGCTTCTGCCTTTTGAATATCACCTGTCATTAAGTCGATAATGGGTTGATAAACCAAATAAAACTGTTTTTGTTCGATGGCTAAATGTAAATCACTCATCATCTGTAGGCGTTTTTGTGCGGATTCCTGCATGGCTGGGGTAAAGTAATGATATGCATTACGTCCCAAAGCTTTAGCAGCATACATTGCCTGATCTGCTTGTTTAATCAGTTTGTCGATATCCGTTGCATCGTCTGGATAAAAAGTGATGCCAATACTAACCGATATATAGGTAAGTTGATTATTCAGCTCGAAGGGCACTGATAGGCTTTTGAGAATATCCTTCGTTACCCGTTCAACGATACTGATATCGGTGAGTTCACCTAAAATAATGGTGAATTCATCGCCACCCAAACGCGCAACTGTGTCCGATTCCTGAACACAGTCAAGCAACCGCTGGGTGGTTTTTTGCAGCAAAATATCACCCATATCATGACCAAGACTATCATTGACTTCTTTAAAGTGGTCGAGATCTAAAAATAACAGTGCCAATGGCAGTTGGGCATGATGCGATTTTTTAATTTCTTGACTCAAGCGGTCATAAAACATTTGGCGATTAGGCAGGTCTGTTAACGCATCAAAATTAGCTTGTTTCCAGATAACTTGCTCATTTGCCTTGTGCTCACTAATGTCTTGTACCATCGCTAGGCTGTAGGCTTTGCCTTCATGCTCGATAAAGCTGGTGGTTACCTCGACGGGAAATCGTGAGCCATCTTTACGAATATGGATGGTTTCGAAGCGAGAAGCGCCATTTTGTTGATGCGCTTGCCATATCGTTTGCCAGTCTTCAGCTCGAATGTTCGCATCCCAGTTCCAGACTGCTAATTTACTCAGCTCTTCTCGTGTATAACCCAGCATACTGCATGCCGCTTTATTGGCGTAGACGGGCTTGCCGTCGGCACCAATACGCGCAACAGACACATTGGTATGTTCCAAAGCAAACTGATTGAGCCACAATTCATTTTCTAGCAGTTTGCGTTGCGTAATGTCGTCATAGATGCCTAAGACCCCAATGATTTGCTGCTGTGCATTCTCTAGTGGCACTTTAGATGTGCGTAGCCAAATTTTTTGTCCATCGGGTGTTGTTTGCGGTTCTTCGTAGCCGAGTTTGATGTTTTTATGCTGCATTACTTGCTGATCATCGTCGCGGTAACGTGCTGCTTGATCATGCCAGCTGAGTTCTGTGTCGAGTTTACCAATAATACCCTGAGACGATGCCACACCAGCATCTTGCGCAAATCGGGTGTTACATCCTAAATAACGCGAATCGACATCCTTCCAGAAAACCCGAATGGGTAAGGTTTCGATAATGCTGTGTAACAACTGTTGTGAGCTATTCAGTGCATTCATCGCATTGGTTTGCGGTGTGATATCGTATAACGCGCCTAAATACATCTCTTTATAAGCATTACCCAGTGTCGATGCCCAAGCGATGACCGTTTTTTGCTCGCCATTTGCACAGCGAATGGTTGCTTCAAATGATTCAAAACTGGTATTGTTGCTTAGGCTTTTTTCAACGCGGTCTTGCCACAATTGAACAATATGTTGACGGTAAGTTTCGTCAGGATAGGCAAGTGGCCACCAGCGTTCTGCGGTCGGCATATCTTCGTGTCGGTAACCAAAAACCTGTGTAAACACGGTATTAATGCACACAATATTGGCTTGGGCATCAAGAACAGCGAGAGGAATCGGGCAAGCATTAATGATGCTGCGCAGGTCAACCATTCTGTCTTTCATTCTGTCTTGCTGTGTATTTGCCATATTGGTTCACTTGTCTTTTTTGCTAAACATGTCCAGATATCTCTTAACACTGCTTATTCTAAATGATTTTAGCCAAACTTGGGAACACGTATGGTTTGTCCATGTTTGATCACTATTTTGACATTGCTTTGGTTAAAATCAGCCAGTACACTTGGCGCAACGCCATGCTGTTTGCCCAGTGTTTGCCACGTATCCCCTTTTTTTGTTGTGATCGTGCTAACGCGCTCGATAGGGATGATGAGTTGCTGACCTGCTTTGATCTGTGTCTTGGCATCAAATCGGTTAATGCTGACCAGTGTTTTAAGGGGAACACGGTAATAGCTGGCAACTGAATTTAGGGTTTGCCCCTTTGCCAAGGTGTGTGTAATCTTAGGCTTATTTGCCTGTTCGCGTCGCTCGTCTCGTATGCTTTTATTTTGCTTTTCTCTTTTTTCTAAAGATAGCGTGCTGTCTAACATGCTTTTTGCTTGGGTTTCGGTATTACTGTCTAGGCTTGTTTGACCGCAAGCAATCAGTAACGATTGTCCAACTTTGGGCTGTGGGTCTGTGAGTTTGTTGATTTTAATGATCATGTCTGGCGTGGTTTCGTAACGTGTTGCTAGGGCTTCTAAGGTATCGTTAAGGCTGCAAACATGAGAAATCCAGTTGCCATTGGTTTGCGGAGCGAACTTCGTTAAATTAACCGCAAAGGTGCGCAACTTATCAATGGGCACCAAAACATGACTAATACCCTTGGGATCTGTGGCAATCCGTTTATGCCCTGCATTGAAGCGATGAAAGTCTTCCCAACTCATCTCTGCCATTTGCGCTGCTGTTGCTAGATCGATTTGTTGATCTATTTCGATGCGCGTTAAATAAGGGACATTGGGAATGTCGGGCAAGTTGAGTCGATAGCTTTCGGGCGCTTGAATCATTTTAGCGACAGCCAACAGTTTGGGAACATAGCGCTGTGTTTCACCAGGCAACTCTAAACTCCAGTAGTCGGTTGCCTTGCCTTTTGCTTTGTTTTTGTTGATGGCATTGCGCACAGTAATAGCGCCTGCGTTGTATGCTGCGAGCGTGTGCAGCCAATCACCATCAAAACGTTTATTCAGGCTTTGTAAATAGTCCAATGCTGCCATGGTCGATAAATAAACATCGCGGCGACCATCGAACCACCAATTATTTTTAATACCACGAACCTGAGCCGTATCTGCGGTAAATTGCCACATACCAGAGGCATTGGCTTCTGATAACGCACTGGGATGAAACGCACTTTCAATTACGGGTAAAAAAGCGATCTCCATTGGCATATTACGTTTGTCGATTTCGTCAACGATCATGAACAAATACGGTTTAGCACGCACAAACACCTCGGGTAGTGTTTTAGGACGTGTACGATAAAATTCGATTTCACGCGAAATTCGTGGTGGGACACCTTGATCTAACTGATAATTGTTGGTGATGCGCTGCCAAATATTCTGACCATCGTCGGCGTTGTCTTCGCTGGTTAGGTCGATTTCCTTTAATTCGGTTAGGCTGTAATTTAATACTGAACCTTTTTTTCCTTTCAAGCCAGACGAAGCAGCGCCACTGTCAGCACTTTCCTTTAGTCCAGCACAGCCAGTCAGTACCGTTATGCCAATTAAGGCTAACATTAAGCGTCGAGCAGAGATCATATCGCTTCATCCAATATGCCCGTGGCATCCAGTTGATCTTTCCATGCTCTTAGGTAAGCAAAACGCTCTACCATATTTTGCGTAACGACATTTGCTTGCTGATCAATGGCGTGATGCAAGGTGGCAATTTCGGTTCTTAAAAAGGGGTTTGTCTCGCGCTCGATACCAAGCAAACTGGGTACGGTTGCCGCCCCTTGTTGACGTAAGGTAATGGTGTCGATGAGACGTTGTGCTGTTTTAACATTGTTTGGCTCAGCAATTTGAGCAAAACGCAGATTGGCAAGTGTGTATTCATGCGCACAATAAAGATAGGTTTGATCGGGCAGAGCGCTAATGCGCGTCAGCGTTGCGCTCATTTGCGCTGCTGTGCCGCCATTAAATAAGCGACCACATCCGCCCGCAAACAGCGCGTCGCCGCAAAAAAGCGCATTCTCTGTCTCGAGATAATAACCCATTTGATCGGGTGTGTGTCCCGATAAGTCTAAGCTAACAAAAGAAAGACCATCAATCGCGAAGCGAGTGTTTACATCAATCGGAATGTGAGGTATAGCTAGAACTAACCGACGATTGGCATAAAGCTTTAGGTCGGGATGCGTTTTAAGCAAGCCCGCAATACCGCCAACATGATCATGGTGACCATGTGTGATTAAAATGGCGCTAATGTTGCGTTTATTTGTGCTGAGCCAGTCAATAACGGGTTGCGCCTCACCTGGATCGATAACGACAGTTGTCTTGCCTTGTGTTATTATCCAGACATAATTGTCATCGAGAGCGGCGACACGGTTAATCTGTGGCATGCTGTTTGGGGTGTCTTTTTGAATCATCCGTTTATAATAGTCAAGCAGTGCCAGCGGGTCAATCGTTAGGGGGTAAGATGCAGCATTTAAGTCGATTTTTGCGTGCTTTTTGTCAGTCACCATGGTGTTTCGGTTTTGTTGAACATCAAAAAAAATGGGCAGAAACGGTACTCAGTAAACAGTTTGGTTATTATGGGATTCAAATCGGTGCCAGTTATGCCCTAACCGACGCTTGGAAAAGCTGTCCAATCAGACACAAACTTGTGTTATCAGATATCGCCTTGCCTGGTGTGGATATCGTCTGCCATTATCATGAATTGGCGATTAAAAACGACAGTGTTGATTTGGTTGTGTTGCAACACACTTTAGAGCAGGTAGATGATCCCTACGCACTACTGCGAGAGGTTGATCGTGTTCTGCTCAGAGATGGTCATATTATTGTTATGGGGTTTGTGCCATTAAATGCGTGGCGTGGTCAATTGTGGGGTCGACATAAGATAGCAACCTCGCAGATTGCTCTGTTTGCGCCTGGTCGGGTTGTTGATGGGTTGCAAACCTTGGGTTTTGAAATTCAGCAGGTCGCTTTTTACCCAGAAACAGGTTGGCAGCGCTGGTTTCCGTGGTTAGCAACGCCATTTTCGCAAGGATATGCCATTATTGCACAGAAAAAATCGTCACGCGTCAAGCTAATCGGTTTGCGTGATGGTTGGCGATGGCAATCATTGTTGCCACAGTTGGCGCGTCGTAATTTAGCAGAAAAGGTGAATCGTGAAGCAAGTTGAAATTTTTACCGACGGTGCTTGTTCGGGCAATCCAGGTCCAGGTGGTTGGGCTGCCTTATTGCGTTTTGGCGAGATCGAAAAAATGCTCAGTGGCGGTGAAACCAACACCACAAATAATCGTATGGAGTTGCGCGGTGCCATCGAGGGATTAAGTGCCTTAAAAACACCCTGTTCTGTCACGTTATATACCGATTCGCAATATGTGCAAAAAGGCATGACGGAATGGATGACAGGTTGGCAGAAAAAAGCGTTTAAAGGGGTAAAAAATCCTGATTTGTGGCAGGCTTTAATTGCAGCGTCCGAACCGCATCAGATTAACTGGCAATGGGTGCGTGGTCATAATGGTCATGCAGAAAATGAGCGGGTGGATGAAGCGGCACGTCTTGCAGCCGTGCCGTTTGGTTATCCTGCAGAAAAGCGTTAAGCCTTGAATTTGCCGTTTTTAAAACAGTTGAGCGTCATCGTTATTAACCACTTTAATGCAATTTCTTCCCGCGTGTTTGGCGCGATATAGCGCCTCGTCTACATACTTGTACACTTCTTCGGTAATGTAGTCTTCGTTAGGATCTAGCGCGATTAGCCCTGCAGAAAAGGTCACACATTGATAAGGCGCGTTACCTGTATGTTCTATGGCTTTATTGGTTTGCTCGATACGCGCTTTTTCAGCGTAATCAAAAGCGCCGTCTCTGGTGTTGGCCGAGTAAAGAACCGCAAACTCTTCGCCACCCAAACGAAACACAAAATCGTTATTGCGCTGAAAGGTTTCTTGTAGGGTATTACTGATTTCTTTTAGAATTTCATCGCCTGCGGGGTGACCGTAGGTATCGTTATACTTCTTGAAATTGTCGACATCGAGCATGAGGAAGCAGAGGTAATTCTGGTTCTTTTTGGCTAAATTGATTTCGTCTTGGAAGACGCGATTGAAGTGGCGGCGATTGTAAGCGCCTGTTAGTTCATCGACCACAGAAAGACGTTCAATAATGCGTTGTGCTGTTAAGTCTTTATAAATCACCAAACCGCCTTTGGGTGTCTGATGTTTATCAAACAGCGGCATAATGAGGGTGTCTAACCAAATTTCTTGGTGTATGTCACTTTTATCGGTAACAATGTGTGATTCGAATTGGTAAGACTGACCTTCTTGTAAGGCTTTTTTGGTCAGTTTACTGTGGTTTTTGGCAATCGGCGGCGTCAGATCGTCCATTTGCTTGCCTAGAATATGCTCATGATTGGTATTGAGTAAGCTTTGCAATAAAGGACTAACGCTCACGACTTCGCAGTTGGTATTTACCTGCGCAAGTAACAAATTGTCTTGTAATAAAGACAAAACATGTTTTGCCTCAAGTACATAATCTTTGAGTTCGTCTAAACTAGTCGCCGATGGATTAATTTCTTGTAGGCGGTGCAAGGGATTCAAGAATGACGTTTCAGTTATTGCCACACACAGGCTCCTTTTTTCTGCATTCGCGCCATCATGGCATGATGCGCTTGCTCCTGTGCATCTGAAAGCGTAAATAAGGGCAATTGGCTTAACAAGCTATTAGCCAATTGTGTTGCTTTGCTTTGCGTGCCACCATTCGTATTTATATCGTGACTTAAGCCTAAGCCAGTCTGTCCGCCAGTCATGGCTAAGTAAACATCAGCAAGAATTTGGCTATCGAGCAACGCACCGTGAAACGAGCGTTTGCTATTGTCAACGCCCAAACGTTTGCATAATGCATCTAAAGAATGTCGTTGACCTGGGTACTGTTTTTTCGACATCGCCAATGTGTCGGTAACCTTGGCGTGTTGTTCGATTTTGCCCCAAACATTATGATCGAGTCGAGCCAATTCGGCATTAAGATGCCCAATGTCGAAAGGGGCATTATGAATAAGTAGCTCGGCATCTTTAATAAACGCCATGAAGTCGTCTGCAATCGCAGAAAAGAAAGGTTCGTTGGCAACACGTTCGTTTGTGATGCCGTGAATGCGAATGACTTCGTCATCAATGTGCCGATTAGGATTAATATATTGATGATAAGTACGACCTGTAGGACGGCGGTTTTCCAACTCAACCGCACCGATTTCAACAATGCGATGACCCTGTTTAGGATCAATACCTGTTGTTTCAGTGTCCAGAACAATTTGTCGCATTCAGTAAGCTCACCTTAGGTATAATAACAAACTTTATTTTAAGCTATTTTAGGACGTTGTGCCATGAGAATCCGTAATGGTTGTGTTGTTTCGATGCATTACACCTTAACCAATGATGCTGGTGAAATCATTGATACATCGGTTGGTTATGAACCGTTAGAATATGTGCATGGTCAAGGCGAAATCGTTCCTGGTTTAGAAGCCTTTTTAGATGGTGAAGATGTTGGTTTTGCAGGTAAAGTATCGGTTGCGCCAGAAGATGCCTACGGTGAGCGTAACCTGGGACTCATCTTAGCGGCACATCAAGAAAATTTTCCTGATGATATGGATTTGGCAGTGGGCATGCAAGTTCAGACCGAATTGCCAGATGGCACCTTAGCCGTATTTCAAGTGACTGATGTTTCTAGTACGGGCATTAAACTCGACGCTAATCATCCCTTAGCAGGCAAAACCTTGCATTTTGATGTTGAGGTTTTGGATGTACAAGACGGTGCTTTATTGACTGATGGTGGTTCTTAGAAGTCCTCTAAGTAATTGCATAAACGAATTGTTAGTTTTTACAAGAAAATGTAGACTTTAGTAACGTAAAAATTAACAATGGATTATGTGCGATGCGTATTGTTTTAGCGGTTGTCTTGTTTGCTGGATTGGCTGGTTGGGTTTGGGTCGATGCTGCTGCAAGTGGTGCTATTAACGCGCCAATTAAGGTCAATATTAATATCACTTATCGATAGTTGCTTGGTTTATAACTAAAAAAGGAGACGCGTAATGTCTCCTTTTTTACTGCCTATTGGCGCTTTTTTGACTTAAAATTTAAGCCCAGCACCCATGCTTTTCTGTAAAGTTAAAGCGATGCTGGCGCCCAAATTCCCCGTCAATTTATCCATCCAGTGGATATCAGGCGCGTACTCAATGAGTTCCTCTTCCTTAATGTCATTGCGTGCAATACTACGTACATCGCCTAACCCATCAATTAATCCCATGCTTACCGCTTCATCACCAATCCAAACCAGTCCTGTAAACAATTCTGGTGTTTCTTTTAAACGATTGCCGCGACCGTCACGTACGGCTTTCTTAAACTGCTCATGTGTGCGTGCCAATACATGTAATTGTAAGTGCTTTTGTGCTTCGGCATCGGCAGGTGCAAAGGGATCCATCAAGCGTTTATGTTCACCAGCAGCTAATGAACGGTTTTCGATGCCTACTTTTTCCATCAAACCCGTTACACCAAAGCCATCAAAACGAACACCGATCGAGCCGATGATGCTGGCTTTGTCGGCAAAGATTTTATCTGTTGCGCTGGCAATATAGTAACAACCTGAAGCGCATAAATCTTCTGCGATGGTATAGATCGGCTTGCTAGGATATAAGGCTTTTAAGCGCACGATTTCATCATAAATCAAGCCTGATTGAACCGCAGAGCCACCAGGTGAGTTAACCTGTAAAAAGACCGCTTTGCTGTGTTTATTTTCGAAAGCATCTTGCAATAAGGGAATAATTGCTTCAGCACTGGTGAGCGTTTCGGGCATGATTGGACCTGTGATGTGAACACTGGCAATATGCGATTTTAAGTTTTCTTCAAGCCCCTTACTATTGATTCCTTGACTGATTAAAGCGACACTGCCAACCAAGTAAACCGCAACGCCAAGCTTGAGAAGATTGCTAAACCAACGTCCACGTCGTTCTGTTTTGACAAAAGCGGTTGCAGCGTCGGCGAGTTGTTGTACGGATTGATGATTTAATTCTGACATAAGCTGTTTTTCCTATAAAATGGTGTCCGACGCATCATGATACCCGATTCGGAAGTTTGATTCACTAAAGGGAATCTCTAAAAGTGCGTCATTCTCGCGAAAGCGGGAATCTATCTTCTTGATTTTATAAATCCCCCGCATCCGCGAGGATGACGAAGTGTTGAGTTATTAGAAATTTACTAGACATAAAGCGATTTAACCGTGTCCGAAGAAGCCCAGCCTGTTTTTGACTTAACGCATTTTCTTGCTAACCTGCCAGAATCATCGGGTTGTTACCTGATGTTTAATCGCGATGACCAAGTGATTTATGTGGGCAAAGCGAAAAACCTCAAGCGTCGTGTAAGCAGTTATTTTAATCGCGAGCAAGATCATCCTAAAACACGGGCTTTGGTCGCACAGATTGCACGTGTCGAGTTGATGCTCACACAGAGCGAAGCCGAAGCATTTATCTTAGAATATACGCTGATTAAAAAACACAATCCGCGCTACAACATTATTTTTAGAGACGATAAATCTTATCCTTATTTGTATTTAAGTAGCCAACAAGACTTTCCAGGGTTGTATGCCTATCGTGGTAGTCGTAAAAAAGAAGGGCGTTTATTTGGACCATTTCCCAGTAGCCCAGCAGTTTACGAAACACTGAATGTACTGCAAAAAGTGTTTCCCGTGCGTCAGTGTAATGATCGTTTTTATCGTAATCGCGCCCGCCCGTGTTTGCAGTACGAGATTAAACGCTGCACAGCACCTTGTGTCGGCTTAATCAGCAAAGCTGACTATGCTAAAGATGTACAAGATACGGTTTCGTTTTTAGAGGGTAAAAGTAAAGCCCTGATTCAATTGAAGCAGCAGGCGATGATGATTGCTTCTGACGCGTTAGAATTTGAACGGGCAGCTGCGTTGCGCGATCAGATTGCTTTGTTAGAAACGGTGCAACAAAAACAGTTTGTGTCGGCAGAGCAACCTGAGGATGCCGATGTTGTTACCTTGTTACACGACGAAGCAGGGCGTGTGGTGGTGCAATTGTTAATGATTCGTAATGGTAACTTGTGGGGTAGCAATAGCCATTTTCCGCGTCATGCCAAAGACAGTGATGAAGGGCTGGTTTTGGCAGCTTTTTTGTTGCAGTACTACACAGGTAGAGACATACCTCAGCGCATTATTTTAGGACAAGAGCCAGAAGATAAAGCGGGGTTGTTGGCATGGTTTGCTTTGCATGCAAAAAAACGTGTTTACTTGGTAACGCAAGCAAGAGGACAAGCACAAAAATGGTTACAGTTGGCGCAAGATAATGCGCGTCAGGCGCTCACGAGTTTAGAAGCTACCCAAACACAGCAACTTAAATTGTTAACGCAATTACAAACGCGATTTGCTTTACCCAGATTGCCACAACGCATGGAATGTTTCGATATTTCTCACTTGCAGGGCACGAATACCGTTGCTTCTTGTGTGGTTTTTTTGCAAGGTTCAGCGAGTAAAGAACATTATCGACGCTACAACATTACGGGGATTACGCCTGGGGATGATCCCGCAGCCATGAAACAAGTTTTGTCTCGTCGTTTGACGCGAGGCTTGCAATCGGGTGAGTTGCCCGACTTGTTGATTGTCGATGGCGGCAAGGTACAGCTTAGTATGGCAGTAGAACAGCTTACGCTCTTGGGACTGCAGGATCAGGTCATGCTCTTGTCTATTGCTAAAGGAGAGGGACGAAAAGCAGGGCTAGAAACCTATTATCAGTCACCAACGGATGAGGGGGTTCAGTTCGATGCAGATGATCCACTTGCGCATTTATTACAGCGTATTCGTGATGAAGCACATCGTTTTGCCATTACGGGTCAGCGCAACAGCCGCAAAAAATCCTTGGTGAGCGGGTTAGAGGATATTGCGGGCATTGGTGCCAAAACCAAAACAAAGCTGTTAAGGTCTTTTGGTAATATGTTGGCGATTAAGGCGGCAAGTTTATCGCAGCTGAGTTCTGTTGCTGGCGTTACTCAGAAGCAGGCACAAGCGGTGTATGATCATTTTCATGGTTAGCATGGTTCGGGTTGTGACTGAGTTTCAGTAAGGTTGCATTGATGTGAATCGTAATGCGACGATTTTCCGCTTTGCCCATCGCGCTATCGTTGCTGCTGACGGGGCGATATTCGCCCATGCCTGCAACTGCAAAATGCGCTTCTGGAAGTTGGCTGGCACTTTGTAAGACTTGCATCACGGTTAAAGCACGCAGTGCAGACAGCTCCCAGTTGCTACGCAATCGACTGTTAGCAGCGATAGCATCATTGTCGGTATGTCCTTCAACAACCACTTCTGCAAGCCAGTACATATTCTGAGATTGTGCATCGATCATCATTTGTGGGTAGCGTTCGATTACTTGAAAAATAGCCAGTTGCGGTAAGAATTGACCAATGAGCAGCAAGCGCTCTTGCAATGCCACTGAAGGTTCTGTTTTTGCAGGCTCAAAAGCATCGTTACGACTGATGGTGATGGATACCCCTTGTGCATCGCGTCCGATTTTAACCCCTTCTATTTGTTGGCTGTCGACCAGTTGTTGTAGTTCTTGTTTGGATGTTTCTAATTGTGACTCAATCCAGATATGCACACGTGCCACTTCACCTTTATTCACAGCAATCATCATCACGAAAAAGCAAATTAATAGCGTGGTAACATCACCGAATGAGAGTAACCATGATTTTCTTGCCCGAGATTCTTGTGCCGTCATGGCGCGATACCTTTGGCTGTTAATGTGGCATTGATGTAAATCTCGACCCGACGATTACTGGCGTAATCCGTCACCTTATTGACTGGTCTAAAACTACCTAAGCCTGCGATGGCAAACTGGCGTGCGGGAAGCGCGGTTCGGCTTTGCAAAAACTGCTGAACTTGCAATGCCCTAGCCGTGGATAATTCCCAATTACTGGGAAATCTTGCGCTAACAATCGGTTGTGCGTCGGTATGTCCTTCGATGAGGAGTTGAGCGTCTATTGAAAACCCAGCGCGTTCAACATCATTGAGTAGATTCGCATAGCGTGTATTTAAGTCTTGTAAGTTTAATTGTTCGATTAAGATCACCAACGATTGCAACTCGCCCAGCCACGGCGTATTGATTTTGTCAGATCCTTTTTTAAAGATTTCTTGATTATTCAGTCTGTCTGCTCTTAGTGTGAGTCGCGTTCCTTTACTAACCGTTTCTTCTACTTCGAGCCAGTCTAAGTTGAGCTTTTTTTTATTGATAAGTACCTGAGCATATAAATCGTGCTGTATTTTTTGAAAGTTTCTTCGCACATTAGACCCTTCTAATTCCACCATCGTTACCGATAAAATAAAAAAGGCAAGTAACGAGGTGAACAACGAAATATAGGTCATGAGCCATAAGCTTTCTCTGTCGACACCACGACCCATCGAAGGCTTTACTAATGCCATGATTAGAGACCTTCGTTGCTACGTTGACGATCAACTTCATCTCTAATGTGTTTAGAAACAAACGTCAGTAATTCGTCTTTAGTGCGCATCGGCGAATCTTGACGCTGTAAGCTCTGTATGCCGACAATCATAATTTCAGCAGCATGTTGTTCTGAATCTGATAAAGATCGCAACTTTCCAGATATGGGTAAAAAAACTAAATTAGATAAAACAACACCATAGAGCGTTGTAACTAATGCCAGTCCCATGCCCGACAATAATTTACCCATCATGTCTTGACTTTGCGAAGCACCAAAAACAGCCACACTGTTGGTTTCTCCCTGACTGGTCATCATCATAATCAGCCCCATAACTGTGCCCATCATGCCAAAGGCAGGTGCGTAAGATGCCATGTTGTAAAACACATCCTGACAGGCTGAGTGTCTCAAACGCATACTATTCAGTTCATTGTCTAGGTTGCGTTTTAGGGTATTGGGGTCGCTGGTACTCATGAGTTCTTGCAGCGCGATTTTTAAGAAATGATGTTGCGTCTCTTCAATGTGAGCCTCTAAAGCAAGCTTGCCTTTTCGGTGCGCGATGGTCGATAAATCTAACAATTCATCAATGATGTCTTGTTGATGAATCGTTTCTCGACTAAAAACAATCACGAATGATCGCGCAACACAGCCTAAGCGATTGAGTGGATAGTTAATGAGCGTAGCCGCAGTCACACCGCCAATCACGATGATTGCAGATTGCAGATCAAAGAATGCGGTGATGAATTTCATTTGGCTATAATCAATCATATTGGCAAAAATAACCAATAATCCTAATATGACACCAAATATTGTTGCCAGTTTGCTCATACTTAACGCTCTGAGTTGTCCTAAATCGTACTGAATCGTCTGTGAAAATTGATGTCGTAAGAGCGTAAAGCACAAACTATGCCTGTTTATGCGACTGGTGCGTTTATCAAGGCTCGCTTGTCTCTGAGGTTGCTTATTACCGCAGATCGATTTACAAGTGTCGAGCCTGTGCTAAAATGAGGTATAAGTAATTGTTGTATCGAGTGTGTTGTGTCTATTCCATTTAAAAATCAAGTTCCCATGTTGCTCACTTGGTTACGTATTGCCCTGATTCCTGCCTTTGTGTTGGCTTTTTGGATGGAAGGTGATAACGAACGTTGGTGGGCAGCTGCTATTTTCAGTGTTGCGGCCATTACAGATTTGCTCGATGGGTGGTTGGCTCGGCGTTGGCAGGCGCAGTCAGCCTTAGGTGCATTTTTAGATCCTGTTGCGGATAAGCTGATGGTGTCTGCCGCCTTGCTGCTGCTGGTTCAGTCGTTAGATAATTGGTGGATAACCCTAGCGGCAATGATTATTATCATGCGCGAGATTAGTGTTTCTGCCTTGCGAGAGTGGATGGCAGAGCTGCAAGCGCGTGCGGCTGTTGCTGTCTCTTGGATGGGAAAGCTTAAAACCTTTGGTCAGATTGTTGCCATTGGCATGCTAACTTGGAACCTGTCTTGGTCTGTGATTTTGGGCGAATGGCTGCTTTACATTGCTGCGATACTCACCATCTGGTCGATGGTGCAATATGTGCGTGCCGCCTTACCTTGGTTAAAACACCCATTAAGAGGAGAGCAATAAGACCTCGTTTTGTACGTTTTTGGCGGTTTTTATAAGTAGTAGCGGTTGATAATAGCTATGCTTCTAAGTGATGTTTGTTGTTGATTGATTGCCCACTCAATATGTTCTTTGACCAGCTCGCTAGAAGTTGCTAGGGCTTGCTTTAACGTCAGTAGTATTTCTGGGCTTTGTGGCGCATTGCCCAAGGCAATGGCTATATTACGTCGCCATTTTTCATAACCAATGCGACGAATAGGGCTGCCTTCTGTTTTGGCTAAAAACGTCGCTTCCGACCATTGCCATAAAGTTAGTAGTGGCTGTTGGTCTAGTTGATGCCTGATGGCAAAATCATCCGTTTGTGTTGGCTGTGAAAACTTATTCCACGGGCAAGTAAGCTGACAATCATCGCAGCCATAAATGCGATTGCCCATTAATGGGCGCAGACGCTCATCAATACTGCCATCGTATTCGATGGTCAGGTAACTGATGCAACGTCTGGCATCGACGGTGAATGGGGCAATGATTGCCCCAGTTGGGCAGTCGGTTAAACAATTCGTACAAGGACCACAACCGCATTTTTCGCTAGGCTTATCGCTTGGTAAGGGCAAATTACAGAGTATTTCGCCCAAGAAAAAGGTTGATCCTGCTTCAGGATGAATTAATAGTGTATTTTTACCAATAAATCCCAAACCTGCTTGTTCCGCGAGTGCGTGTTCCATGATCGGAGCGCTATCGGTGAAAGGACGCCAACTAAAAGCACCCATTTCAGTTTCTATTTTTTGACACAATTGCTTGAGCTTTTGGCGTAATACCTTATGGTAGTCACGTCCGAGTGCATAACGCGATATGTAGCCAAGGTTGGTGTTGTTCAGTGTCGCTTGTGTCGATGCACTTTCTTGATGCCAATAGTTGAGGCGAGCGCTGATAATGCATAAGGTGTCGGGCTGAAGTTGTGTTGGATCATGGCGTGTTGCTTGGTTGCGCGTGAAGAACGTCATCTCGCCGTGATAGCCTGCAGCTAACCAGTCGCTGAGTTGCTGGCGATGATGTGCGGGAATATCTGGCGATGCAAAACCAATGGTTAGTTCTAAGGTTTGCGCCCACTGGCGAATTTGTTCGGCTAAGCGGGTATAATCACGGTATTCTGTTTTTGTTTTTAAGGGTGTGTTCATGCAGGTCCAATGGTTATCTTCGTCCGTTGAGCAAACACAGGGGATTGCAGCCCAAATTGCCCGTGTATGTTATCAGGCTTGTGCCGATCATGGTGTATTAATCACACTAGAAGGACAATTGGGCGCAGGAAAAACAGCCTTTAGCCAAGGTTTTATTCAGTCGTTATTGCCCAGTGCGCGTGTGCGTAGCCCAACGTTTTCATTGATTGAGTCTTATCCTCTCGATAGCTGCAGTGTTCATCATCTCGATTTATACCGTTTGCAAGATGCCGAAGAACTAGAATACTTGGGGTTGCGTGATTTATTTTGGCATAACATTTGCTTGATTGAGTGGGCAAGTAAAGGCGATGGGTGGTTACCCAATGCAGACTTAGCATTAACACTGACACTCAGTGGCGAAAATAGACAAATTGTTTGTGTCGCCAACACAGAAAACGGAACAAGATTGCTGGAGCAGGTTAGACCTTTGCTTTAGACATCGGGGGGTATTTATGAACCACATCATGCGATTGATTTTAGCGAGCTTTTTGATAACACAAACAGCAACGGCAGCGCAATTGTTGGACGTGCGTACAGGCGAGACGAATCGTCAGAGTCGCATGGTGTTGGTTTCTGATATTGGTTTGAATTGGTCGGTTGCGATTGATGGTAACGAATTGGTTATGCAGACAGCACATGTGCAAACCAGTTTGCCCGCCAGCTTGATGGCATTGAAGGCTCAAGCATTGGGCAAAATCAAAATTCACGCTGATTCAGACAAGCTAGTCGTTCGTACCCAATTAAAGCAAGCTATGCGTATTGTTGCTACCAAGCGTATTCCTGCCAAAGGAGAACAGTCGGCACGTTGGTTGGTTGATTTAGAGCCAGTATCGGTAGTACGTGCTCCTACTGTCACTGTCGCAAAGAAAGACGTTCCTGTTGCACCTACTGCGCTCGTGGCAAAAGCGAAGCCTGCGGCATCGCCTGCACCCATCCCTGCCATTGTCGTCGAGAATGCCTTATTAGCACAAACGCCTAAACCGACGATCGTCATGACGCAACTCACCAAAAATGCACAAAGCGATCTTGCCAAGTCAGCACCAGAAGTCGTTGCCGTATCTGAATCGTTAAGCGTACAACCTTTTAAGGGAACTCGCGCTTTGGTTGTGGCAATTGATGCAGGGCATGGTGGTAAAGATGTTGGCGCGACAAGTTCGAGCGGTGTACTAGAAAAGGATTTAACCTTGGCGATGGCAAAAGCACTGAAGCAACAAATTGATGCCCAACCAGGTATGCGTGCCGTATTAACGCGCGATGAAGATTTCTTTATTCCTTTGGGTAAACGTCCTCGTTTGGCACGAGAAATGGGTGCAGATATCTTTATTTCACTGCACGCTGATACCTATAAAGACAGTAAAATTAGCGGTGCTTCTTTTTATGTTATGTCATGGAATGGTGCGACATCTCAATTGGCGAAATTTGTAGCAGCGCATTCCAATAGCGCCGACAGTCAGTCTTCTGGGCTAGAGCCTTGGAATGAAAAGCTTGCCAATCAAATTGGCAAGTTAGCCATGCAATCCTCTATTGACGATAGTCGTAAGCTCGCGGATTTTATGCAGAAAGGGCTGAAAAAAACAGGCATTAAACTTCAGCACAATCATGTACAGGCAGCCAATTTTGTGGTGCTGAAAAATATCGATATGCCTTCTGTTTTAGTCGAGATGGGGTTTATTTCTAATCCACAGCAAGATAAATTACTACAAGATACACAATACCAACAGAAGATGGCAGCATCGATTACCAAGGGCTTGGTTGGTTTTGTGCAAGTACAGCCAGAACCAGGTGTTGTTTATGCCAAACTGAATGTGGTAAAAGGCGATAGCTTAGCCAGTATCGCAGAGCGTCACGGTACCAGCGTTGCCTACTTAGCTCGCGCGAATAGTTTAACGGAAAAAAGTACCTTAAAAGTAGGGCAGCAGTTGCGTGTTCCTGTTGCTGTGTCGCGTCGCATGGCGATGCTGAGTGACGATAGAAGTTAAGAAAGTTGCGGACAGGCGCTTTGCTTGTTAACGCGTTATAATAACGAGCATGACAACAACAAAAAACCGCATTCACATTTTATCCTCATTGCTTGCGAGCCAAATTGCGGCAGGTGAGGTGATTGAGCGTCCCGCATCTATTATTAAAGAACTCGTCGAAAATAGCCTAGATGCCGGCGCGACGCGTATCGAAGTCTTTGTCGAGCAGGGCGGATTAGATCGACTCGAGGTCAGAGATAATGGTGTTGGTATTCATTATCAAGATTTACCTTTAGCGATTGCGGCACATGCCACCAGTAAGCTTGCCGATAGTGACGGTTTATTTAACCTATCCTCATATGGCTTTCGAGGCGAGGCGTTGGCAAGCATTGCTTCTGTTGCGCGTTTGGTGCTGGTTTCTGCGCGTCAAGATGCCGATTTTGCAGGTCAACTCACCGTTGAGAATGGGTGTGCTCAAGCAATCGAACCCACAGCGCATCCGATGGGAACCCGTGTTGTTGTTGATCGTCTTTTTCATACGGTTCCTGCGCGTAAAGCCTTTTTAAAGTCGGCACGAGCCGAATGGGCAAGAATTGAAGATGTATTGATTGCTCTCATGTTGGTCAACCAACGCGTCGCATTCGATGTGTATCATAACCAACAGCTTGTTTATCAATTACCAGCCTTATCCTCAGATGATATTTTGCCCAGAATGCGCAAGTTGGTCGGTTCTGCATTCAGTGATGCAGCCTTGCCAATTTCGGCTTCTGGGGATGGCTGGACTCTGACTGGCATGATCAGCGAGCCACGCTATACACGCGCAACAGCCGATCAGCAATGGTTATTTGTCAATGGTCGTTTGATTAAAGATCGTCAACTGGCATTTAGTATCAAGCTCGCTTACGATGACTTGTTGCATGGTAATCGCCAGCCAGCTTTCGTGTTGTTTGTAACGATTGACGGTGCTTTAGTCGATGTCAATGTTCATCCTGCCAAAACGGAAGTTCGCTTTGCCGATGCGCGCGCGCTCAGCGATGCATTGCGTTATGCTGTGCGTGAGCGTTTGTCGCAGCTTTCTTTATCTGTAACCAGTGAAGACCATAGCGACAGTGTTATATCAGGTGCATCATTGCCTCTAACACAGAAAGTTGCCTTGTCTCGCTTTTCATCCCCCTTATTTGCTCGAGAGTCACCAAAAGAGTGGTCGTCACAGGTTCAAAGCGAATTAAATTGGCAGGCGAAAAGCCCCGCTGTACCCGTCACAGTAAGCCAGGATATGATGGCAGTAGCAGTGCCCGTAGATGAGATGCCGCTCGGTCAAGCGCGAGCGCAGATTCAGGGTGTTTACGTGTTGGCAGAGAACGCCAGTGGGTTAATTATTGTCGATATGCACGCTGCGCACGAACGGATTGTTTATGAGAAATTTAAGCAGCAGTGGCAAGGTCAATGGTCGTCTCAACCTTTACTCGTACCCGTTCTTTTAGAACTGACACCAACACAAGTGGCAAATCTCGCCGAATTATTGCCTGTTTTGCAAGAAAAGGGCTTTGAGTGCGATTGGTTAGGCGCGCAACAGTTAGTCGTTCGTGCTGTGCCAGGATTGCTGGCAAAAGCGAATGTGCAGAACTTGTTTGCAGACTTGCTGGCGAGTTTTGAGAAAGGTTCAACGGTGGCGCATTATTTTGAACGTCAACAAGATAATCTTTTAGCCACGATGGCATGTCATGGCGCGGTACGAGCGAATCGACAGCTAACCTTGGCAGAAATGAATGCCTTATTGCGTCAAATGGAACAAACACCCAATGCTGGGCAGTGTAATCATGGTCGCCCAACCTGGATTCAGTTGAGTATGTCGGAGCTAGATAAGTTGTTTTTGAGGGGACAGTGAGATGCTGTTGTCAACCATCGCTTTCGCTAGAATCATATTGGGCACCTCTAAAAACCCCACTTCGTGGCATTTTTAGCGTTCTCAAGTTTGTTTATCCTCTGTTGTGCCTTTAGAGGTCAACTTTTTAACTAAAATAACAAAAGATTTAAAAGGCGACCTACTCAATCGCATGAACTCAAAGGTTGAGGAAGGCAAGGCGATGGCAAGTAGCATTTCTGGCTACAAAGAAATTCAAACAGGGTTGTTAGACGGCGATCGTGAGCCAGTCGTTGAAAAGTTGGGCAGTATCCGTGAACATTTTGCTTCTCAAAGTAAGTATAAAAATATTGGTGTTCAGGTCATTGATTTCGACAGTGTCTCCTTTGTCAAATCATGGAATTCGGACAGTTTCGGCGAAAGTGTCAAGCATCCTATGCTTGCCGAAGTCATTAAGAATGGTCAGGTTGTGGGTGGTGTTGGTATTGGTGCGCAAGGATTTGGTGTTTTGGCATTTGCACCGCTCAAACATAAAAAACGTTATATTGGTGCGCTCACAACCTTTGGTGGCGTGGGGGCTGTTGTTAAAGATTTGCACGAGATGGGTAGTGATTTGGTCATCTTGCTCGACAAAGCTTATTTAACGACGCGATATGGTTCAATTCCCTTGTCGGTTAAAAACAATACAGACATGGGTGGATGGCTACTTGCTCATGATCAATGGTTTGCACCAGATGCCGTCAGCTTTGTGCGACAACATAAACAGGCTAACGTGATTGGCGAGATAACAGATGCACGTCTGTTAGGCGATAAGATTTTTGTCGATTTGCCCTTATTAGACGAAGAGAAAAAGGTGGTCGGTCGTCAGATCGTCATCCGATCGGCAACGCAGTTATTAGCAGATATGGCGCTTGCGCAGCAGCAGGTCATGATTGTTATTGCTGTTATTTTGGGCGTTTTTAGCTTTGTGCTTGCTGTTGTGTTGTATTTGACACACCGAAAAGCCATTACACCGATGCGTCAACTGGTGGTTGATATCACGCAGGTTGTCAATTCGAGCCGATTCGACACCCTACTGCCCGTTAAGCAGCGCGATGAACCTGGTCAGGTTTTCGAGGCGGTCAATTTGTTGTTGTCCAATATGAGTCGTGCGATGACCGAAGCCAATCATGTGGTTGGAGCGATCGCGGCTGCTGATTTTAGTCAGCGCATTCAGGGCAATTATGTGGGCGATTTGGCACATTTAAAAGAAGGTGTCAATGCTTCGGCTGATTCGGTTGCCTTTATGATGCAAGAATTAGAAAAAGTCATGAATGGACTTAACCGTGGTCAATTTAACCTACAGATGGACAGCCGTGTACCCGTGGCATTTCGTGAATTGGTCGAAACGACCTTAGCAAATGTCGATGCTGTGCTAACAGATATTGATGGTGTAATGGACAATATCAGTAAGGGGGTGATGACATCGCGTGTACAAGCACAAGCGATGGGTAGTCTGCTTACCATGAAACAAAGTGTTAACAATACGGTAGATCGTTTAGAACAGTTTATTGGTGAGCTGGTTCGTTTGGCAGTAGCACAAGAGCAAGGTGATTTAACGGCTACATTAGAGGGTAAGTATGAAGGGTGTTATGAAACCCTTCAGATCGCTCGAGCGCGTTCAAGTGAGAAATTTAAGAATGCCATTAAGCAAGCATTAGATGTGTCTAATATTGTTCATGAAGCGTCTGAACAAGTTTCTCAGGGATCGTCTGATTTATCGGAGCGTGTGCAAGAGCAGGCATATGCATTAGAAAAAACCAGTACGACCATGCAACAAATGGCATTAGCGGTCGAAACCAATACCAAAAATGCGCATCAAGTGGCGAGCGTGGCACATCAAGTGCAAGGTCAATCGCAGCAAGGCGCTGCTGTGATGAGAGAAACCATCGAGGCGATGCAGGCTATTCACGAGTCGAGCAACAAGATTGCGGATATTGTGGCAATCATTGATAGCATTGCGTTTCAAACCAATTTATTGGCGCTTAATGCCGCTGTAGAAGCTGCAAGAGCAGGCGAGCATGGACGGGGTTTTGCGGTTGTCGCAGGAGAGGTAAGGGCTTTAGCACAAAAGTCTTCGGGTGCTTCTAAGGATATTCGCGCCTTGATTGATGATACGGTGAATCGCATCGAAACGGGCACGCATCTCGCCGAAAAGTCTGGTGATGTATTGAATGGGATTGCTCAATCGGTAGATCAAGTTGCCACTATGATTGAAAACATTGCGCAAGCTTCTAGTGAGCAAAGCTCGGGTATTCAAGAGGTGAATAAGTCGATTGTACAAATTGATTCCATGACTCAACAGAATGCGGCGCTGGTAGAAGAAACCAATGCCGCTGCGGATAGTTTGAATGCGGAAGCGATGAAGCTACAGCAAAATATGTCTTTCTTTAATATCGGTCGTAATACGGTGGCACACGATGCATCTCATTTGCCGAGCAGATTGAAATAGCGCTTCCTGCCTGTTGGCTAGACGAATCGTGCTTTTAACTGTCCAACCACATCAGTAAAAGACCAGCTTTCTGGTGCGTCTCCGCGACGGTGCTTGTACTCGATGGTACCAGCATCTAAGCCGCGTTCACCAATGACCAAACGATGTGGTATGCCAATGAGCTCGGCATCGGCAAACATCACGCCAGGGCGTTCGTTGCGATCATCAAACAACACATCGATGCCAGCAGCTTCTAATTCAGCTACGAGCTTTTCAGCAGCTTCTTGTACGCGTGGTGATTTATGCATCATCATCGGGATAACTGATACGGTGTAAGGCGCAATCGCATCGGGCCACATAATGCCTTTGCTGTCGTTATTTTGCTCGATGGCAGAGGCGACCACGCGTGTGACACCAATACCGTAGCAACCCATTTCTAACACCGTTGCTTTGCTGTCTTCATTCAAAACTGTGCAATTCATCGCCTCTGAATAGGTTTTACCCAGTTGGAAAATATGACCAACTTCGATGCCACGTGCAATACGAATTTCGCCTGCACCGCAAGGGCTGGGATCGCCTTCTACCACGTCGCGCAAATCGGCAGTGATGGTGGGTTCGGCACAATCGCGTCCCCAGTTTACCCCTGTTAGGTGATGGTCGCTATCGTTAGCACCACAAACAAAATCGCTCGCGTGCGCTGCGCTGTAATCGACAATCATCGGAATATTCAGACCAATCACGCCTAAACTACCAACTGCTGCGCCTGTAATCGCTAAGACATCAGCTTCGGATACAAACGTCATGGGGATAGCAATTTGCGGTAGTTTTTCGACTTTAATCTCGTTTAAGGTGTGATCGCCGCGAAGCACGAGGGCAACAGCTGGCGTATCGGTTCCTTGTACAATCAATGTTTTTAAGCACTGGCTAGCTGGCACATTTAAAAAGGCAGACACTTCTTCGATACTTTTCACTTTGGGTGTATGCACTTTCGCCATAGCTTGTGTTTCAGCAGCGCGCGGTGTTGTCGGTGCTAAAGCAGGGGCTAACTCGACGTTGGCGGCATAGTCGCTCTCTGTCGAGAAGGCAATGGCATCTTCACCAGAATCTGCCAATACGTGGAATTCGTGTGACGAGTCACCACCAATACTGCCTGTGTCAGCCTTAACAGGACGGAAATTCAAGCCTAAACGGGTAAAAATCGCACAGTAAGTAGCGTGCATGACATCGTAGGTTTGTTGCAAACTGGCTTGATCGATATGGAAAGAGTAGGCATCTTTCATAATGAATTCACGCGAGCGCATGACACCAAAGCGTGGGCGAATTTCATCACGGAATTTGGTTTGTATTTGGTATAGGTTAGCGGGTAATTGCTTGTAAGAGCGAATTTCTCGACGCACTAAATCGGTAATGACTTCTTCATGTGTTGGTCCTAGTACAAAGTCGCGCTCGTGGCGATCCTTGAAGCGCAACAATTCTTTACCATACTTGTCGAAACGCCCCGTTTCTTGCCACAATTCAGCGGGTTGTACCACTGGCATCATGACTTCCATTGCGCCAGACTTGTCCATTTCTTCGCGAATGATACGCTCGACTTTACGCAATACGCGCAAGCCCATCGGTAGCCATGTATACAGCCCGTTGGCTAGTGGGCGAATCATGCCAGAACGCAACATGAGTTGGTGGCTGATGACCGCAGCGTCGCTTGGGGTGTCTCGAAGAGTAGAAAGTAGGGTTTGATTAACGCGCATGGTGTGGGGAACCTATAAAATGAATTAAACTATGTACAGTATTTTACCATAGCCTTAACATTTTAACCGTGGCGTTAACGTGGGTAGCGTTCAACTTCTGGGTTTCGGTATTGATAGGGTGCTGCTTCTCGAGATTGACCTTGTTTTAATTGACCGATTTGTTCTTTTAACACCATTTGCAACTGGCGAATTTCAGCCATGTCTTGACGTAAACGCGTAAGTTGTTCTAATACCATTTTATTATCTTGGTTGATGACCGTTGTTGTCCCAGCAGCTGGTGTCGCCGTTGCAGGTGCTGCTTTTTGTAACGCTTGCAAACGGGGTGTTAGTTTTTCTTCTACCGCATTCGGAATCATCGACAGTTGCTTTTGTAGGGTCGCGTCCGACTGTTTCCAGTTTTGCTCTAATTGCGTTAATTGTCCTGTAACTTGAGTGAGTTTTTCGTTCATTTGTTTGTTGAGCGGTGCTGTTGCATTAACAACGACATCGTTTAGCTGTGTTGTACTGGCAATTGCCTGCACGACAGGACTGGCAGTTGTTGTGGTTTCTGCTGTTTCGGCAACTAAGGTTCTTTCGACAGGCAATGGCGCATCTGCAGGTGGTTCACCTTCTGTTTCTGTATTCGTTGTATTGTCAGCAGTTGGTGCTTTTGCTTGCGTTTTTGTGGCATCTGCAGGCGAAAGTTGGTCGATAACCCCTTCCATGCGTTCGATGGTGGCAGCCATTTCGTCCATTTTAAGGGTAAGCGTTCGGCTAACAAGGGTTTGGTGTTCATCGACATTTTCGAGCACCGCATTTGACATACTCGCTAACCCTGAGCGGCTTTGTAACATCACGCCAATGGTGGTGCCAAATCCAGCAACAGCGATAACACCACTAATGACCGTTAGAATAATGATGTTTTTCTTGGTCGCAGCAACTTCTTGTACTGCCTGACGTGTTGCATGTCGCCAGCCACTGGCTGCATCCACGAGTTCTTTGATGTTCTCGTTTTGATTTTTAGCCAGTTCTAGGTTTTTATGAGCAGCATCTTGAACGGTGCGCGCACCTTCTTGTAAGGAATGGCTAGCATTTTCAATGACGCTTGCCCAAGTATCTCTTGCTTCTTGCGAAGGGCTACCATTGACAGGCTGTGTTGATGCCGTGGCATGATGCACAATAGGAGGCGGGATATCAATGATGCTGTCGTTCGGGTTATCGAGCAACCCATCTAGCTCATCGAGGTAATTTGTATTTGCCACAGCAGAAACCTCCTAACACCTTAAAACTGTTCGAGTTGCTTGCGCAGTTTTGCATTCATTGCCGCGATGTCATCGGTCTTATGTGCCACAGCTTCTGCTTTGACGCGCCATTGATCTGCTGTCCAGCCTAACGCTTGCGGAGAAGCTAGGGCGACACCAAGTGCCGTTGCCATTCCCGCATAGTCAACCTTGGGCGCTTGACTGAGTTGTTCTGCCAAATGCTGTTGTTGCTGTGTCACGGTATCTAATAAGACATCGAGCTGTGCTAACCCTTGTTGAGGACCACTTTCTTCGCTGCGTTGACGCAATAATAACCAGTCTTGCAGTGCTTGTACGGCATTTTCGACAACGGCATTAAGGTGGTTTGTAATGGGGTTGCTTGACTCTGTGGGGTTTGTTGTGAGCGCGGGCATTGCCTCAGCCATGACTTCTGGTAATGGCTCGAGATCAGGTGTCGCTTCAAGCATGATTTCAGGCATTTCTAACGTTTCTGACTCGTGTACACTATCCCGTAGTGATAAATCGTCATCAGGCATTTCGATGATTTCGGCATCCATACTATCACTTTGGCTGACATCGGGTAAATCCATATCCAGCTCTGATAATTCAAACCCACCACTTTCAGCCGTTGTATCGACAGGTACCAATGAAACATCTAGTAAGTCATCCGATAAGTCATCAGATAAGACATCTGCTGCTTCTGCTAAGTCTTGGCTTTCCATATTTTCGAACATTTTAAGCATTTCTTCCGTTGCCAAGGCATCTGTATCTAATTTGTTTTCTGACATAATCAACTCCAATGGTATATTTCCTAATGTTTATCGGCAGGTATCAGAATAAATACAGCCAAACCCATTAAAATGAGCAACGCACCAAACATTAGGTGGGTTGTTATCGGTTCATGATTGAGTAACGATCCCCATACTAATGCTAAACTGGGAGCAAGTAAGGTGATAAAACTACTCATCGTGGCCGAAAAGGTTTTCAATACTTGGTAATAAAGCAAAAAACCTGCCAAAGAACCCAATAGACCGAGATAAATAACCGAAAGTTGTGTGTTAACACGGATGTCCGAGGGAATCGATGCGCCATTGAGCCACCAAAAGAGCAAGGTTATGGGGGTTGCGATGAGTAATCCGCCCATGACCGTATCAACAGGCGAAACCTGATACTGGGTTCGTTTAACAAGACTGGCGCTTAGTGCGTGAAAAAAAGTTGATAGCAGCATGGCAATAACCGCCCACATCATACTGAGCTGTAAATCGTAGTTAGGGTCGTGAAAAATAATCCATAGACCATAAAAAGCAAAGGCAAGCCCGAACCAGTGCCAGCGTGTCAGCGTGAGTGTGCGAAAAATGAAGCCTTCCAGCAAGCCTGTAAAGAGCGGTGCTAATCCAAAAATAAGGGCAATCCAGTTTGAGGGTAGGGTTTGTGCCGCCATATAAACCAATGGCATCGATAAGCCGATACCGATAACGCCAACGGCCAAGTGTGTTGGTAAGGCTTGTTTATAAAAAGGTAAGGGGCGACGCTGATAGACGTACCATGCACCTAAAAACAACAATGAAATGATCATGCGTGCAGCAAGACTTAAAAAGGGATCGAGGTCTTGATTGCTAATCACAATAGCCAAAGGCGTTGTTGACCAGATGAAGACAACACAGGTAAAAATGAGCCAGTCAACCGCTCTGAGTTGGATTGGCATATTGGGTTAGTCTTGTGGTGGGAGATGCGTGAATAGCAGTTGTGTCTTATCTTTTATGACCGTTCCAGCGCTGAAACATTCTCCTTGCATGGCGATATAAACGCCTTGCGCTGCCGTTTGTGCTGTCGCTAAGGCATAGCCAAGGTTAAAAGCAGCATCACTGTTACCAAAAGAAAAGGGGCGCATCGCACCTGTTAAGACAATGGTTTTAGTTAATGCAGCACGTCGTAAAAAATCAGCTGTTTCTGTCATGGTGTCGGTTCCATGAATGATAATGATTTGTTCGGATGTTGTATTACGACAGGCTTCTAATATAAGCATGCGGTCAGCGATGGTCATGTCGAGACTGTCTTTTTGCATGATAATATGAAGTTCATGCGCACAGGTCAGACGTGCTTGCTGAATCAGTTTGGGCAACGCAGAACCACTAAATGCAAGCGAACCATCAAGCGCATAGTCTTTGTCGAAGGTTCCGCCAGTAGCCAAGATGAGCATGCCTAAAATACCTGCTTAAACGGTTTAACCTGTACATGGGCATAAACGCCTGCTGCCATGTAGGGATCTGCATCCGCCCATGCTTGTGCTGCTTCTAATGATGCAAACTCAGCAACAATGAGGCTGCCTGTAAAACCCGCGTCGCTTGGGTCTTCGTTGTCAACGGCAGGGAAAGGTCCTGCAATAATGAGTTTTCCTGCATCGCGTAACGCTTGTAGTCTGGCAAGATGTTCTGGTCGTGCCGCTTTGCGTTTTTCAAGTGAGTTTGGTGTGTCTGTACCAACAATCGTATATAACATTTTTAGATAGCTTCCTTTTTCATATTGCTTTCATCTTCTATAGGTGCGGGATAGCGATTGTTCAGATTCATCATATAAAATGATTGCGCGATAATAAACACAAGTGTTAAGCCCAATAAGCCGACCAGTTTAAAGTTTACCCAAGTATCAGTGTCAAAGTTGTAGGCAACCCAGATGTTGATGATGCCAACACTGGTAAAAAAGGCTGCCCAAATCCAGCTCATTCGTTTCCAGATCGCAATGGGTAGGTTGGGAAAAGCCTCACCCATCATGCGCGTGAGTAAGGGCTTTTGTCCGATATATAAACTGGCAATGAAAACGACTGCAAACAACCAATTAATGAGGGTTGGCTTCCACTTAACGAACATTTCATCTTGTAAGTAAAGCGTTGCCCCACCCATGATCACGATAAGCACGGTACTAGCCAGTAACATCGCTGGGATGCGCTTTTCGGTGACATAAATAAAAATGGTTTGTAAGATAGAGGCAACGATAACGACCGCTGTCGCAACATAAATATCGTATTGCTTGTAAGCAATAAAGAAAAGAAGAATGGGCACAAAGTCGAGAAATGCTTTCACTGTCACTATCCTGATAATTTCGATTAAATTGATTATAGGTGGTGAGTTCTTGATATTCAATTTTTAAATGTTTTTTTCTGCCCAATTGCAGATGTTGTGCGCAACACAAGATCGACATTGCGGGTTGCGTGCCATACACACATAGCGTCCATGTAAAATCAGCAGATGATGCGCATCTTTAAGATGTTGTTTAGGGGTGATGGTCATGAGCTTCTTCTCAACATCGATCGGTGTTTTTCCTACGGCTAAGCCAGTCCGATTACCTAGACGAAATAGGTGAGTATCAACGGCGATGGTTGGCTCTCCCCAGAGAGTATTGAGCAGAACATTCGCTGTTTTTCGTCCGACACCTGGTAGGGATTCGAGATCTTCTCTTGTTTTGGGGACTTCGCTGTTGAAGCGATTAACCAAAATGTCGCAGGTTTCTAATAAGTGTTTGGCTTTGCTGTTAAATAGACCAATTGTTTTGATGTGTTCTTTAACACCTTCTAATCCTAAATCGAGTATGGCTTGCGGGGTGTTCGCTGCTGCAAATAGTCCGACTGTGGCCTTATTTACGCCAACATCCGTCGCCTGAGCAGACAGTAAAACGGCGGTGAGTAACTCGAATGGGCTGTTAAAACTGAGTTCTGTGGTGGGGTTGGGAATAGCTGCCGCCAAGGCATCGTAGAATGCCAAAGCCTGGGCTTTGGTCATTTGTTTGCTAGGTTTGATACTGAGTTGAGTCATGCTTTAGGTGCTAATCCAATATCTGTGATCGCTACACTGATCGTGTGTTGCTGTTTCTTTTGACGTGCTTTAATCATATTGGTTGCGGCAATCATCAGCCCTAGACCAATAAAGGCACCTGGAGGAAGAATCGCTAATAACACACCATAATCCATCTGCATGATATGCAATGTCCAGTTGTCCGCGACGCTGCCAAACAGCATGTTGGCTTGGGCAAATAGCGTACCGTTACCCAAGAGTTCACGCATGCCTCCTAAAAAGACGAGTGCGAGGGTGAAGCCTAAGCCAATGGATAGCCCATCAATCAGGGAGCGATCGACGCTGTTCTTACTTGCAAAGCCTTCGGCGCGCGCCAAAATAATGCAGTTAGTCACAATCAGAGGGATAAAAATACCGAGCACGCTGTGCAGGCTAGGCATGATAACCTCCATGATGACATCAACAGCTGTAACCAGTGCTGCAATGACGGTAACATAAACAGGGATGCGAATTTCGGCAGTAATCCATGCGCGAATCAACGAAATACTCACATTCGACATGGCAAGTACAAAGGTGGTTGCCATGCCTAATCCCAGTGCATTAACGACATTGTTACTCACTGCCAATAACGGACACAAGCCAAGTAGTGCGACTAACGCATGGTTGTTGTGCCAAATGCCATCCATGAAAATTTTATGGTAAGCGGTTAAACGATCGTTCATGGCTTAATTCCTGTAGGTGTAGGGGCATACAAGGCATCACCTTGTTGATTGACCCAAGTCAGGGTGCGGGCAACAGCACCAACGACAGCGCGAGGCGTGATTGTCGCCCCTGTATTGTAGGTAAAAATACCACCATCTTTTTTAACTTTCCAGCGTTCTGGTGCGGGGTCTTTAAGCGACTTACCATCGAACTGATGCACCCAAGGGCTGCGTTTATCTTCGATATAGTCGCCCAAACCCGGTGTTTCCTTATGCGCAATCACACGCACCCCTGCGAGACTACCATCTGCCCATATGCCGACTAATAGTTTAATCTCACCACTGTAGCCATTGGGAGCCGTAACTAACAAGAGTGCCGCAACGGGCTGATTATTGTCTCGCGCACGAAAGATGGTGACTGGCTTTTTGCCGTCTAAACTGGGTTCGTTGACGATGAGCGTGTCAGTTGTCAATGCATTGTTATAACGATCGCTGGGTACAAGGCTATTCAGCTGCGCTAATAGTGCTTCTTGTTGATGTTGTTGTAAAACTGGGGTGGCAATTTGATAAACCACCGTTAGCAATAGGGCTGCAGCAGACGCAAAAGCAGCAAGCATCAAGGCTGGTCGCATCGTGGTGCTATTCATGATGATTACCCTTTGTTTGTCCATGACCATAAACTCGGGGTACGGTCATACTATCAATCCAAGGCGCTAACATGTTCATCAGCAATACCGCAAAAGCAACAGCATCGGCATAACCACCCCACGTACGGATGACATAAACCAATACCCCCGCACCTAATCCAAAATATAAGCGACCAGTGGGCGTGGTGCTGCCTGTTACGGGGTCGGTAATAATGAAGAAAGCCGCTAACATGGTTGCACCCGAAAAGAGGTGAAAGAGTACGCCAGCATAACGCTCGGGATCGTAGGCATGAAAAGCGGATGCCAAAATAACCATCGCCAGCAAAAAGCCAACGGGCATTTGCCAACGAATGATGCCTTTAACCAATAGCCACAAGCCCCCGAGCAAAAACGACATATTCAACCAGAAGGAACTGTTCGCTAACTGTCCACTCTGAAAAATCAGTTCGTGGCTAAAAATAGCGCTGAGCGTTTGATCGTTGAGTAATCCTGTTCTGGCTGCTTCGAGCGGGGTTGCCCCCGTGAGTGCATCCAATGCCACACCATTTGGCAGCGTGTTAGTAAAAATATAGTCGATGGTTTGCCAAGCATCTAACGGATTCGCTACCAAGGCATTGGGCAGATGCCATACCGTCATCACGGCAGGGAATGAAATCAGGACAAAAGCATAACCCGCCATCGCAGGGTTGAAAATATTGTAACCTAAGCCACCAAAGATGTGTTTTGCCAAAATGACCGCAAACAATACGGCGCTGGCGGTAATCCACCAAGGCGAAGTAGGCGGTAGGCAGAACACAATATCAATCGCCGTAAGCACCACCGACCAGTCAAGCAAATAAGGCTTAATGGGCTTTTGTCGTAGATAGAGCATCGCCGCCTCGGCTGCAAAAGCGACGCTTAAGGCGATGGCAATGTGCACAAAAATCCCAATACCAAAAAAGTACGCATGAACAAATAGGGCGGGTGTTGCAGCCATTTGTACTTGTAGCATCACCTTGCGAACGTTTTGTTGTCCCCAATTGTAGGGCGAAGAGTGTATTTGATTCATGTTAACGTAATTCCTTCGGGGCTTCTGCTGCTTGAGCTGCTTCGTCAGCAGCCATCATGGCGGCGCGTTTGGCAGCAAGGCGATTGCTTCGCTCTTGCTCTTCGGCGGCTTTGCGTGCGAGTTGGTTTTCGTGACGTTGTTTGGCGCGTTGTGCAGCAATTTTATCGTTATTCGCCGTGCGCACCGCAACTTTTCCATGTCGATAATATTGCACCAGTGGAATGTGACTGGGGCAAACGTAAGCACAACAACCGCATTCAATGCAGTCTTTGAGATGCAAGGCTTCGAGTTTTTCTAACTCGCCAGCTTTGGCGTGCCAGTAAAGTTGTTGCGGTAACAAATGAATCGGGCAAGCATCCATACAAGCACCACAGCGAATACAGGGTAGGGTTTCCGCTTCTGGTTCGGGGGGATTAGCCAAAATACAATTTGTGGTTTTAATGACGGGCGATTGAAAGTTGGTAACGGGAACCCCCATCATCGGGCCGCCCATCAGCCACTGCGCATCTTGCTGTTTTAATCCTGCCCAGGTCACGAGGTGATTGAAGGGCGTACCAATCGGAGCAAGCACATTGCAAGGGTGTTCAATCGCAAAGCCCGTAATGGTAACCACGCGATTTAAAACAGGATTGCCGACGGTAACCGCATCATAAACAGCTGCTAAGGTCGCAACGTTGAACATGATTAAGCCAAGGTCGCTACTGTGTCCGTCACTAGGCACTTCTTTTGCCGTGAGCTGCGTAATCAGTTGGTCTGCTCCGCCCATTGGGTAGATGGTGGGGACTGGTACTATGTCGAGCTGAATGTTTGGATATTGGGTTGCGTGCTGATAAACCGTTTTCATTGCTAAAGCTGCTTCGGGCTTGTTGTCCTCGATGCCAACAAGGACGCGTGTTGCGCCTAAGGCATGAGCCACCATCAGTGCGCCTTCGATAATGGCAGTAGGACGCTCACGCATCAGCATGTCATCGCAAGTGATGAAGGGTTCGCATTCAGCACCGTTGACAATCAGCGTATGGATTTGTCCTGTTTTATTGGCGATTTTGCGAAAGCTTGGGAAGCCAGCACCGCCCATACCAATAATGCCCGAGTGCAATAAAATCGCTTTTAAGCTCTGCGGACTTGTTGGAATTGAGCGCGGCGTAAAACTTGCCATCTGATTGAGACCATCGGGCGTGAGCACAATACAGCGACTGTAAATACCCGAGGCATGCGCGATAGGGTAATCACCGATGTCGGTAATGGTTCCTGATGTTGGGGCATGTAAGGGAACGCCTAAGGGTGGCGCACAGCGGGCAATCAGCTCGCCTGCCAACACCTGTTGTCCGATTTGCACCAAAGGCACAGACTCTGGGCCAATATGTTGGTTCAGCGGTAGAATCAACTGTGCTGCAAAAGGAGCGGTCTGAATCGGTTGATGGGTTGACATGAGTTTGTTTTGTGCAGGGTGTACGCCACCATGAAAACTTACCTTTTCAGTGAGTTGGTGGATAAAGCTATCAATTTTTTCAACGAGCTTGGCGATGATCATTTTCTTGCTCCTTCACCAATCGGGCCGACAGGTTTTGGCCATTGCCAATTACGTTGCGTCACGCTAGGTTCTTCCATCACAATGCAATCGGTTGGGCAGACGGGGATACATAGCTCACAGCCCGTGCATTCGTGGGTAATCACGGTATGGGTAAATTTAGCCGCACCGATAATCGCATCGACAGGGCATGCTGCAATACACTTCACGCAGCCGATGCATTCTTCTTCTTTAATAAACGCAAATTGTTTTGGTTTAGCTTCTGCTTCAATAGGCTTGATTTCTTTGCCAGTCAACTCAGAGAGCATAATGACAACCGTTTCTCCACCTGGGACGCAGAGGTTAATGTCAGCCTCGTCGTTAGCAATGGCTTCGGCATAGGGTTTGCACCCTGGATAACCACATTGAGCACATTGCGTTTGTGGCAGAATGGCATCGATTTGCCCAATTAAGGGATTACCATCAATATGGAAGCGTTTTGCCGCCCAAGCGAGCAAACCACCAAAACCCAGTGCTAACAGGGTAAATAGCATTAACGCGATAAATTCGTTCATTTCACCAACCCTGCGAAGCCCACCAGAATACAACGCTGCGCCATGCTCATAATGCCAGCCATCACCAATTCAATTTGATTATTATCTGCTGTGTTCATTATTTTACTAACCCTGCGAAGCCCATGAACGCCATGCTCATAATGCCAGCCGTCACCAATGCAATTGCACTACCCTGAAAGGCGGCTGGCACATCGGCAACTGCAATACGTTCTCTTAGCGTTGCAAATAATGCTAAGACTAAGGCAAAACCAGTACCCGCACCAAAGCCATACAAACCCGCTTGCAGTAAGTTGTGCTGCTCTTGCACGTTAATCAGCACCACGCCCAACACAATACAGTTGGTGGTAATGAGCGGCAGATAAATACCTAAAATGGAATAAAGCATGGGTGAAAGCTTACGCATTGCCACTTCGGTAAACCCGACCACTGTCGCGATGGTCAAAATAAAGGCAACGGTACGTAAAAACTCGACATCAAATGGTACAAGCAGATAAGCATGTACCAAATACGACAAGATGCTTGAGAGGGTTAAAACAAACGTTGTTGCCAATCCCATACCCAGCGCGCTGTCAGCTTTTTTGGACACACCCATAAAGGGGCAAAGCCCTAAGAACTTTACCAGTACGAAATTGTTAACCAATACCGTACTGATTAAGATAAATATAATGTCGCTCATGTTCTTGTCATCTCATGATTTATTCGATTTTTCAAGGTTGATAAATAGGCTGTTGAAGTCGTATCTGGAAATAAAGGGAGTTTGGCAATAACCTGTGTTTTAATGTTTTGTTGAACATGTTCATCAGCAATAATGCTTTTTTCTACTTGAGAATTAAATACACCTGTTTTAATAATAGAATCTGCTAATAGCTTAATAACAGGAACTGATACGCTATTGCCAATCAGTCTCATCCATACCGCTCGATTATCTGATAATTGATAAGTTTTAGGAAATCCTTGAATTAGACAAGCTTCTTCTTTTTCTATCTTTCTAAAGTTTTTTTTCTGATACACTTCTTTTATAAATACTTGTTTATATTCTTCTTTATTTTTTGCTTCAATTTTGTGGGTTGAAATATAGTCATTTGAATCACTTGCGACTAAAGTTGGAAAAATATTTGATGTGAGCAAGAAAATTCTATTAATACCAAAAAGTCCAGTACTAATTTTGCTGTTCTTAAAATCATATCTTACTTCGATACAGTCTATCATTGATTTCTCACGCAATGATGCTAATATTTCTGACAGTTTTATATTTTTCAGTATTTTCTTTGTTTTTAAGTCGGAAATTGAAAATATATCAGTACGCGCATGAGATAGCAAGAGTTGCTCATTGTCGCTTAATAAATTTTCTATTTTTTTATTTATTTTAAATGAATAATAAACCGGTTTTAGAATATTGATATTGATAAGATCATTAATTTCATCTAATGTTATTGTTGTATCTAAATTTTGAAGGTGCGTAATTGATAATGGGTTTCCATCCAAATTACCATATAGCTTTTTTCTTCTATTTTTGAGTAGCAATAAACAGATCTGCTTTTGACGTTCAGTTGTTTCTAATATGTCCCAAGAATGAATTGTTGTATCACCATCTCTTAAGTCGTTGAATAAAAAATAATCATTATGACCATTGTTATTGTTGGATAAGCTCATGCCTTGTTTTTTTGTTGGTGTGTCTGCACGAGTCTCTGAAAAACTTAAAAATGGATATTCTTTTATAATATCTTTTAACCTTATGTGACCAACCTTCTTTTCTGGAAGTGAAAACGTGTCGTGAAAACGTGCTTCTAAAAAACCAATAATATAAATTCTTACTCTGCTTTGTGGTACGCCATAATCAAAAGAATTTAAGATATAATAATTAGCATGGTATCCTGCATCTTTAATTCTTTCCATAATGTAAGCTAAAGCATCTTTATTTCTAGGATCCGCTAACCCCTTGACGTTTTCAAAGATAAAAGCTTTTGGTTTTGTTTTATTTAACAAGTAGATTGTATCATTCCAAAGCTGACCACGATCATCATCAAAGCCTAAATTTTTCCCTGCAATAGACCAACTTTGGCAAGGAACACCAGCAGTTAATAAGTCGTGAGGTGGTAAGTCATGAATCTTCGTGATATCACCTAAGTTAAGTTCTTTTTTCTCTGAAAAATTAAGCGTGTAGGTATTAATTGCATCGGTGTTGATTTCACTAAAACCGATGCAACAGCCACCCACAGACTCTAGGGCTAATCGAAAACCACCAATACCAGAAAAAAGGTCAATAAACGTGAACTTTGTTTTATCGTTCATTATCTTAAAAAACCTGTCTTGTTACTTTCAGGAGGTTCTATTCCTAGAAATTCTCGATATATCCTTTCTTTGTATTCACTTCCAAGAGCATTAATTTCGGAAATAAAATTTGTATAGGTACCATCGCCACCAATTAAATTCCAAAATTCTTCTGCGATTAATACGCAATCATCATGTTGCATATCAAACCATCTTTTAGGAAATGACCAAGTATAACTTTCTTTTGAGCCATATGGATTGTATGGCAATGCAAAGTAAGCATGATCAACTTGTGGGATTTCCATTGCTAATAATTTGAATAACTTTTCTTTACTGACCTTTGTCTGATCGCTATTGGGCAAAGGTCCTTTAAGTTCAAAGGCATATTTCTTGTTGGTAACCAAGTTTTCTATATATAAGTCACAAATAACTGTGACAGGAATTAGCTCACCATCACCTGCTAAAACATAGTCTAACTCTTGTTGCCAACTTGGTTTTTGCTTTGTTTTTTTATTTTCTAAGTTATTAAGTGTTTCTTGTATTCTGCGTAGTCTTTCATCGCTTATTTGTCCCGAAATATTATGTTGTGTTGCGCTGAAACCGTGTGCCTCTTGCGCCACAACTTGGGCTAGTTTTTCCCAAACACCTCCAAAAGGCGTAACAAAACGCCGTTCAAAATGAGAACCTTTAAAAATTTCATCAGGTACAAGTGCAGCATATAAAGGCTTTGACGCATGATGTTGCTCTACAATAAACGGGTTCTTAATCAAAACATTTTCTAAAACCTTGTCCATCATATCGCTAACAACATTTTTTATGGCTAATGAAACGCCTTCTTTACTCATTGAGATGTCATCCTTACTACGATAACCTTACTTCACTCGCATGCCAGGTTGTGCGCCAGAGTCTGGTGCTAACAAGTAAAGTCCGCCATCACCACTGCCAGCTAACACCATGCCTTCCGACATGCCAAATCGCATTTTGCGTGGCTTGAGGTTGGCGACCATCACCGTCAAACGACCTTCTAACTGTTCTGGGCTGTAAGCGGATTTGATACCTGCAAAGACCTGACGTGTGCCGACACCAATATCTAACGTCAACTTCACCAGTTTGTCCGCTTCAGGAACCGATTCCGCTTTGACAATACGCGCCACACGCAAATCGATTTTCATAAAATCTTCAATAGCGATTTCGTCCGCAATCGGTTCTAATGCTAATTCCGTTTTTTCGATGGCGGCAGGTGCAGTTGCAACAGTAGTCGTTTCTAGTTTCTGTTGCGGTTGAGCGGCAACTTGGGCGGCATTTTCGGTCATCATTGCCTCAACTTGTTTGAGTTCTAAACGGGTAAATAGGGCAGTGTAAGCGGTAATGGAGTGATCTTCTAGCGCTGTTTGTGCGCTATTCCAAGTCCAATCACCCTCATTTAAGAAAGTGCGCGCTTGTGCCGCCATTTCTGGTAAAACGGGCGATAAATACACCATTAGTACGCGGAAAATATTAATTGCCAGCGTAGTAGATTGATGCAAGGCATCACGTTTTGCTTCATCTTTCGCTTGTTGCCAAGGGGCGACTTCGGCAATCCATGCATTAGCATTGTCTGCTAGTGCCATAATCTCGCGCATGGCATGGGCAAACTCACGTTGTTCGTATAAGTTTGCGATATTCGTAGCAGCCGCTTGATAAGGTGTTAATAATGCTGCATGCTCAGCATCAAAAGTTGCCAGTTTGCCATCGAAAAACTTATGCACAAAGCCCGAACAACGACTAGCAATATTCACCAGCTTACCGACCAAATCGCTATTCACACGCTGTACAAAGTCTTCCATACTCAAGTCGATGTCTTCAACACGACTCGATAATTTGGCAGCAAAGTAATAACGCAATGCTTGTGCAGGCAAATGCTTAAGGTAAGCTTCTGCCGTGACAAATGTGCCACGAGATTTAGACATCTTCTGACCATTGACGGTCAAAAAGCCATGTGCAAATACGGCTGTTGGTGTGCGATAACCCGCCGCATGAAGCATTGAAGGCCAAAACAGGGTATGGAAATAAACAATGTCTTTACCAATAAAGTGATACAACTCAGTGGCACTGTCTGCTTTCCAGTAGTCATCGAAGCTTACACCTGATTTGTCGCAATAGGCGCGGAAGCTCCCCATATAGCCGATGGGAGCGTCGAGCCAGACGTAGAAAAACTTGTCGACCGTATCGGGGATTTCAAAGCCGAAATAAGGCGTGTCGCGCGAGATGTCCCATGCTTGCAGGTCGTCTTTGAACCATTCGTCTAGTTTGTTCACTAATTGAGAAGGCAAACGTCCCTCGCTACGAATCCAATCAGATAACCATGCTTGCAATTTAGGTAGTTCAAAAAAGTAATGACGCGAGGTTTTTGCAATAGGCGTTGCGCCCGTAATGGTCGATACAGGGTTCTTCATGTCGAGTGGGCTGTAGGTAGCACCACAACTTTCACAACTGTCGCCATACTGATCGCTTGCGCCACATTTCGGGCATTCGCCTTTCACGAAACGATCAGGTAAAAACATTTCTTTGACGGGGTCAAATGCTTGTTCGATGTCTTTTTCGCTAATTAAGCCCGCTTCGCGTAGTTTAATATAAATGCCTTGCGCCAAGACTTTGTTTTCTTCGGAATGGGTGCTGTGATAATGGTCAAAATCGATACCAAAGCCAGCAAAGTCGCGCGTGTGTTCTTGCCAAATGCGACCAATCAAGGTTTCTGGGGTAATGCCTTCATTTTGCGCGCGCAACATGATCGGTGTGCCATGTGCATCGTCGGCACACACGTAGGTGCAATTGTGACCCATCAGCTTCTGAAAACGCACCCAAATATCGGTTTGGATATATTCGACCATATGCCCAAGATGAATCGGACCATTAGCGTATGGAAGGGCGCTGGTAACCAGCAGACGGCGTTGCGCTGAAGACATAGTTCAGAAACCTTGTATCACAATAGAATATAACCATTCATTTTACCGTATGGGAGAGATGTGAGCAATGTGGTTCTTTTTATGCACCATGCTACAATTAACTAATTAAGGTCTGAATAATGCGCTTCGCTTCCTATTCAGACTTCCTAATTCTATTTTTTGGTTGGTGGAAGGGTTTAAATCAATAGTTTATAGGTTTTTATAGTGCATCCCTTCCCCCAAGCCCCTAACCCTTTAGTATTTTTCAGAGTATCCTTAAACAAATATCAATTCGGACATATCCATTATGAAATCATGGTTAAATAAACTTTTTGTGCGCGAGTTAAGTGCAGAGCATCAAGCTAAGTTATCGTTTGCTTTAGACGCAATCAGCGATCCTTATAGTCAGTGCACCTTCTCTGATTGGTTGGTCGATGCACGTCAGGGTGTGTTGGGCTTATCATTGGTCTTTGAAGTGCCTTATCCTGCAAAGGCGCTATGGCAGGGGTGGCAAACCCAAATCAGCGATGCTTGTATTGCGCAAGGGTTAAGTATTGTCGCGGTTGATTTTATACTGCGTGTTCTGCCACGTCAGACACAATCTAATATTGATCCGATTGCAGGCGTTACCAATGTGATTGCGGTTGGTTCTGGTAAGGGTGGGGTTGGTAAAAGCACTACCTCGGCTAATTTAGCCTTGGCGTTAGCCGCAGAAGGGGCGAAGGTTGGTGTGTTAGATGCGGATATTTATGGTCCGAGTATGCCTACCTTGTTCGGTTTGGTTGGGAAAATGCCGCACAGCAGTGATGGTAAGACGATGGAACCGTTAGTTGCATACAATGTTAAAGTCAATTCGATTGGTTTCTTAGTTGAAGCTGACTCGCCCATGATTTGGCGTGGTCCAGTGGTCACGGGTAGTTTGATGCAATTAATCAACGAGACGAATTGGGGGAGTTTGGACTTTTTGATTATTGATTTGCCGCCAGGTACGGGGGATACCCAATTGACCTTAGCGCAAAAAATTCCTGTTGCAGGCGCTGTCATTGTCACCACACCACAGGATTTAGCGATGCTTGATGCACGTAAAGGATTAAAAATGTTCGAAAAAGTGAACATTCCTGTGTTAGGCATTGTTGAAAATATGGCAATGCATGTCTGTAGTGCTTGTGGTCATATTGAACACATATTTGGTGAAGGTGGCGGTGCTAAAATGGCAGTGGACTTCAATGTGCCTTTATTGGCTTCCTTGCCGTTAGATATGTCGATTCGTGTCCAAGCGGATGGCGGACAACCGACAATGGTGAGCGATCCAGAGGGGGCGATTGCTGCCGCCTATCGTGAATTAGCGCATCGTGTCGGGGGATTGTTGGCACAGCGTCCGCAAAGCTTTGCCAACAAGTTCGGTAAGATTGAGGTTAAGGCAGGTTAATTCCAAATGGTCTCACAATCTGAACATCTGGAAACAAACGCTCCACGTCAGCTTGTGCTGCTTGGTCGAAAATGAGCTTCACATTGGGTCCCGCATCTAGCGTTGCCCAACACGGCAATCCTTGCTCTCTGGCAGCCCAAATGGTGTGCAGTGTTGCTAAGGTTTCGGGTAACCAATAGCATAAAGCTGGGAAGGCCGACATCATGGTGGCGTGCATTGCTAAAGCATTGTGCTCTGCAATTTGTCCAATCTCTTGAATGTTACCTTGTTCAATCGCTGGGATGATTTGTGCTAAATGGGCATCCACCATCGGTTTCCAGGCAGGATAAAGGCTTAAGCCTTCCACCGTTTGCTTCATGCCCGCGCGTGAGCTAATCGGTTTTGCTTTGGCAGATAGGGTTAGTAATCCAATGCGTAGATCAGGTAGGGTTTGATTCAGTGGCACAGCGTATGAGTCCATGCCGTCGCTTTGTGTACCTGCTTGCCAATGCACTAAGCCATCCCACAACGAACGTGATGCGCTACCCGAGCCAATACGTGCCAGCACCGATAACTGGCTTTTATCGAGTTGCCAGCCAAACAAGTCGTTCAGCGCCAACACTAAGGCCGCATATCCAGAAGCAGAGGAAGCAAGTCCTGCACCTGTTGGCACATCATTTTTGGTATCGATTACAAATCTCATCGCGGGAGATGAGCGAAACAAGTCCAAATAGCGACTCGTGCGCTGGCTAAAAGGATGGTCTGTTGCCAATAATAAACCGTTGAGTGTGATTTGATCTTGCCCAGCACATATACTGATTCGTGTTTGCGTTCCTAAGGTTCTTAGTCCGACGGATAAGCTATCGGTAATCGGTAAGTTAAGCTCGCTGTTGCGCTTGCCCCAATATTTAATGAGTGCGATATTGACTGGTGCGTAAGCAGTGCCTTCGCTTTTGTTAGGTGTCAATTGATGTGATGTGAGTTGTGTTACGATATCTTGCGCACGAATCATCTGTTATACATCCAAAATGCAATGCGCCCCTTGGGCGGTGGTGGTAATTGATAAGGCTTCATTAAGGGGGGTCAGCGGTGTACCTAAACCGATAACGCAGTCTCCTAAGCCAGAGCCAGAAATTTTTGCGCCAACAATACCATCGGTTTGTTTGAGCCGATTAGCGATAGACTCTAATGTGTTATCACTAACACCTAAGGCGTTCATTAGTCCATGCGCCATATTCATACAGCGTCCGATTTCGATCAGATCGCCATTATCAATTTGCTCTGCAGCCATCTCGGTAATGGTAGAGACACAATCAAGCCAATGTAAGAATAACGGGTGGGTATCTGACCATTGCGCGTTAACTTTGGCGATAACAACAGGTGTTGGTGTTTTGTAGCCACAGTAAACGCTCACAATCGGCAGCCCATCGGCAAGACGCGTGATGGTGTGTTGTTGAGGGGTTAGCATCATCACGCCCCCTGTTAACGCTGCTGCTAAGTCTGTTCCAGAACCTGTTCCTTGTACTGCGCGAATAATGCTCAGTCCCAGTTTAAAGCGGGCATCAATACTTTCTAAGGTCGAATCCAATAACGAAAAGCCTGTGACCATCGCTGCAACCACTGCACTCGAACTACCTAGCCCTTGCGTGCTATTAATATCGCTTGAGATGGTTAAGCTTAATCCCGTGATAAGGTGTTTTGATGTTGCTTTGAATTGTGCCAAAGCTTCTAACACAAAGGTTAGCTTTGGGTGAGGGGTCAGCGTTTTCCAGTCTGTGAGATGTTCGCCAAAAGACGAGAGAATTAAAATCTTATCATCATCTCGCGTTTGCCAATCAATCGTGAGCCAACTATCAATCGCACAGGCAATTGCAGGGCGAGTATGAAGGACGGCATGTTCACCAAAAAGCATTAAGCTTCCAGGGGCTTTGCTTTGCCAGTATTGAATCATCTATTTTTTTCACTCAGTTCTGATAATAACCAATAATCATAGCCGAACTGCTCACACAGGCTTTTCGGCTCCTTGTCGGCTAACAGCCAGAAAAAACCACCGCCATCACCAGAAATACTGCCTGCACCACAGAGCTTTCCGTTCCAGCCATAATCTTGCTGCGCTAGTTTCGTAAAGGTTTGTACACGCGCTGGAACAACGCCAATCTTGCATAGGTTGGTTTGTATGTGTGCTACTGAGCGATTGATTTCATCGCTATTATGCCGAATCAGTGCAGCTTGAAGCGCCAGTGTTATTTGAGAAAAGTCTTGCCATAATGCTTGATTGTCTTGGTGATGCTGACGCACATAACCGACACAGTCTGCCGTGTTGCTTTGTGCTTTTCCCGTGTTGATAAGATAACCTGTTAACGGAAAATAAGGTAAAACTGTTGCATTTTTATGCTGCCAGCTGGTTCTGTCACCCGTTAAAATGGCTGCCACATCTAATCCCGACGACTTGCCGTGTGCCAAGTTTTCCAATTCAGTGCCAGCCGATTGATAGTCTTCATGGCTCAGAGCTGTTTCTGTGAGCGCGGATAAACCACGCAACAGTGCAATAATTAAACTGGCGGACGACCCCAAGCCTTGCCCAATCGGAATGTCGCTGCGGATCTGACAGTTGAGCGTTGGCAAGACATAATGTTGCTGCCACCAAGCGAAAACAGCCAACGGTAAATCAGCTAAGTGTTTTAATAACGGTGTTGACCTATCGGTTTGCCATGCGCGATGTCGCGCTTTGAGTGCTAGCCAATGCGCATCAAGTGCTGCGCTAGTCCAACCCACATCTGTTGCATTTGTTAGCCCAAGCCGATTGCTTGTACTGAGCGAGAGGTCGCAGTACGTCTGCCAGTTCAGGCGTGTTGTGATGGCAGGTGAGCCATAGATAACGGCATGTTCACCTGCTAAAATCAGTTTAGCGGGGGCGCTGCTGGTCAGCATACTGACGCTTATGCGCACGAATCGCACTTAGACGAAAGCGCCCTTTGGTGTAAACGGGTAGTTCAATATTATCACTACGTTCGACTTCACCAAATTGCTTATAAAACGACAAGTAACGCGAGAAGCTTAATTTTTCGCGACTGGCTAACAGGCGATGATGAGATGCTTGATACAGATGGCTTTGATAGTCTTTACCAACGATGCCTGTAAAAAACTCACCAACACAACCCGAACCATAACTAAATAGCCCAATGCGTTGGTTGGCTAAGTTATTCGTATCCGTTTCGAGTAAAGAGGTGAGTCCAAAATACAATGAAGCGCTGTAACTATTACCGACGGTCCGGTTATAAATTAACGAAGCGCCCATGACATGAGTTAACTCATCATCGTTAGCTTCTAAGCCCGCGATTTTCATTAAGCGACCATGCGCTTTAACCGCCATTTTGCCAAAAGGCAGGTGGTAGCAAAAACGGGCAAAATCTTGGTAATTTAGATTGCGTGATTCGATGAGTGACTGCCACGCATGTTTGAGGGCCGTCAGATACACCATCGTTGAGTATTTGCCATCGACTAAAGCCGTATCGCGGTAGTTAGGGCGCCAAAAATCCATCACATCTTCGGTGTAATAGCCTGTACCTGTTTCGAGCGCCAAAATGTCAGCCTGATTCGTGACCAGCATGGCAACTGCACCGCAACCTTGGGTTGCTTCGCCAGGCGACCCTAGCTCATAACGGGCGACATCGGAAGCGATGACTAATACCTTTTCGCTAGCATTAACCCGTACCATATTGGCAGCCATTTGCAGTGCGGCAGTGCCAGCGTAGCAAGCGTGTTTGAGTTCAACCACGCGGCAACGGTTCGAAAGTCCGAGCAGACCGTGAACGAAAGCACCAGCAGATTTGGATTGGTCGATGCCACTTTCTGTTGCAAAGAGTACCGCTGTAATACTTTTAGGATCAAACTCGCGCAAAATAGGATCCGCGGCATTGGCGGCAAGGGTAACGATGTCTTCATCAGGTGGCAACACACTCATGTCATCTTGACCTAAGCCGACATGGAATTTCTCAGGATCTTCACCACGGGCAGCGGCAAAATCATCCATGTCTAAGTAGTAGGGGGCTGTGTATAAGCTGATGCGTTGGATGCCAACAGTATTCATCGGTAGGCTCCTTCAGAAAGGTCAATCATTAGGCTATCGTTGAGTCGAATGGCATCAAGATGGCTTTCACCTAATAGAAACATGGCAATGCGAATTTCTTGGGCAATTTGTTCGATGGTCTGAATCACTGCTTGTGTAGACTCCATTGCGGGTTGCAAAAAGGGTGCTGCCATACCACCGATACGTGCACCTAATACAAGCGATTTTACCACATCTATGCCATTACGTAAGCCACCGCTGGCAATCAGCGTGGTGTGCGCAGCAAAAGGGCGGCATTGTTGCAATATCCAAGGGGTGGGTAATCCCCAGTCTTGAAAGGTGATACCGTTGGTGTTTCCATTGCTTCTATGATGTTCAATACGACTCCAAGACGTACCGCCTTGTCCCGCAATATCGAAATAACAAATACCGCGTGTCATTCCCTGCTGTATAAGTTTAGGTGATAATCCAGAGCCAACTTCTTTTAATAATAATGGCTTATTGATCTGTTGGCTTAAACTTTCTATCTTATTCCACAAGCCGCTAAAGTTGGTATCGCCTTCGGGTTGAATCGCTTCTTGTAACGGATTGAGATGACAATAAAGCCCATCAGCATCTAAGGTATCAATCGCAGTTTGTGCCTGTGCTAACCCCAAGCCATAATTGAGCTGAACAGCCCCAATATTAGCAATAAGTGGTACAGTTGGTGCTAATTGACGCAAAGAAAAACTGTCTAATGCGGCGGGTTGCTCGAATTGAATGCGTTGCGAGCCAACAGCGAGGGCAACGCCGCAGGCCTCGGCGGCTTCGGCTAAATGACGATTAATTTTGATGATATCGGGATGATTTCCGCCCGTCATCGATGAAATGAGTAGTGGTAATTGCAGCTCCTTTCCTAAAAAAGTGCAGCGGGTATCAATGTCTTTTAAGTCGCACTCTGGCAATGCGCAATGCGCCAAACGAAACTGATCAAAGTGGTTACCTTGTCGATTGACTTGCGGGTCGTCTATTACCAAGCGTAGGTGGTCAAGTTTGCGTTGGCCGATACTCATGTATGAGAACGCTCGAATTTGCGATGGGCTTGCATGAGTTCGCCAGGGTTTGTTTGTGCTGCTAATAAAGACAACTCACCGCATAATACAGTCGAGGCACAAATCATCGCTAAGCGACGCGCGCTACTGCCAGCATCATCGTTGGGTGAACAACCCATTAGCGCAAGATTGTCGGTCACAAAGTCTAGCCCTTTACCATTGCCAACAGTCCCCACAATCAGGTTGGGCATGGTAACAGAAAAATACAAGCTACCATCAGCTAAGACCTCGGCATGGTCAATGGCTTGCGAGCCTTCGACGATATTGGCAGCATCCTGTCCTGTCGCTAAGTAAAAAGCCAGCAACATATTAGCCGCATGGGCATTAGCAGACATTAAACTGCCCGCCAAAATACTACCTAATAAATTTTTCTTAATGTGTAATTCAACAAAGCGTTTTGGTGTTGTTTTAAGATAGCGAGCCACCAATTTTTCGGGCAAGTTACATTCAGCGACGACAGACTTACCACGTCCTTCGATGCTGTTAACGGCTGATACCTTTTTGTCGGTACAGTAATTGGCAGAGATGGTGACATATTCCAATTCTGTCCAAGTTTGTAACACCCATTCTTGTAAGCGCTCTGCCGATTGTGTCACCATGTTATGTCCCGAAGCATCGCCACTGTTAATATCAAGACGGATATATAGCAGGTTGCCCACAACACGGGTATGCAGTTCTTTAAGACGTGCAAAGCGACTGGTGCTAGCAACGACGTTTGCTGCAGCTTCTTGTGCTGCTAATAGCGCCTTGCCGATATTGCGTGCTTCTTGTGCGCTGGGCGCTTGAACAGCAAAGGAGCGGCTCATGCGCTCGTCGAGCAAAGTAACACTAATACCACCAGCCGCAGCAGTGACACGAGCACCACGGTTGACCGATGGCCACAGTGGTGTTTCGTAGGTAGCCAAGGGAACCATCACCTCGCCTAATGTATCGCCTGTGAGCAGAATAGGACCAATGGTTTGCATGGGAATCGAAGCGAAGGCTGCTGTCATGGTTTTCCTAAGTTGAATGAATACATCTAGCATATAATAAAGACATAAGATTATATCATGCGATTAACAGATGAGCCATTCAGGCACAGTCGTGTATGATCGAACGGGTTTGATCTGACACGCATCACTTAAGTGTTAGACGTTTTTTGAGCATAACGTATTTAAATAAAGTAATGTTAAATAATACAACACTAACAATCATCGAAAAGGAACGCTGTAGAAATGGATGCACTGGTTATCGCAGGTCCCACTGCTGTTGGTAAAACAGCCCTAGCACTAGAACTTGCTAAAGGACTTCCATGTGAAATCATTAATATGGATTCAGCTCTGGTTTATCGTGGTATGGATATTGGTACGGCAAAGCCAAGTTTGGCGGAGCGAATCCAAGTGCCACATCATCTGATCGACATCATTGATCCTGGCGAAAGTTATTCGACTGCCGATTTTGTTCGAGATGTAGAACGACTCGTTTCACAAATACAAGCACGCGGTAAACTACCTGTCGTTGTCGGCGGTACCATGCTTTATTTACATAGCTGGGTGAATGGCTTGTCTGATTTGCCCTCTGCTGATGAGTCTGTCCGTGCAAAATTGCAAAGCGAATGGCAACAAGATCCAGTAGCAATGCATCAACGTCTGTGTCAATTAGATCCTGTTGCAGGAAAACGCATTCATCCCAATGATCCACAGCGTATTCTGCGTGCGCTTGAAGTCATCGAAATCACGGGTTTAACCCTGACCGAGCAGCATCAACAACGCAACGCAACGCAACTTAAATTAAAAACCGTATTCATGGTACCACCCACAAAAGAATGGCTGCATCAACGTATGGGGCAGCGATTCGAGCTAATGCTTGCGCAAGGGTTGCTAGATGAAGTTAACGTATTAATGGCGAATCCCAATTTAAATGAGCTGTTGCCCTCCATGCGTAGCGTGGGTTATCGGCAAGCATGGCAATATTTGCGAGGGGAGATTACTTCGACACAAATGCATGAACAAGCGCTATCTGCAACACGCAGTTTGGCTAAGCGTCAGCTGACGTGGATGAAAAAAATGCCATCTGATTTAACCATCGATGCCATTCAGCCATTAAGCGAACAGATGCGCTCATTAATGACGCTATTAAGCGATGACAAAACAAGATAACTGGTGTAGACTGATACGGTCAGAGAGGTTTATGATGCCTGTTTGTCGTATAACGCCCTATTAAAGAGGCTTGACCCCAATAATTTTCGGAGAAAAACAATATGTCAAAAGCCCAGCCCATTCAAGATCCCTATTTGAATGCTTTACGCAAGGATCGCATTCCTGTTTCTATTTACTTGGTAAATGGCGTTAAATTACAAGGTCGCGTTGATTCATTTGACCAGTTTGTGGTTATGTTGCGTTCGACTGTATCGCAAATGGTTTACAAGCACGCTATTTCGACGATTGTGCCAGCACGTGATCCTAAGGGTTACTTTGGTATGGACGAAGAAGGTAGCGAAGTGCCAGCCGTTGCTGAGTAAGTTCAAAATTATCTCATTTAATTGTCGTCAGTCCTTTGGCTGAGATATTCCATCGTATCGAACAGCAGCGCCATGCAGAGCGGGCTGTTTTGGTGCATCTCGAACTTCATGACGCTGAGCATGCTGAAGATCTTGATGAATTTCGTGAATTGGTTGATTCTGCAGGTGTTAGCGAAGTCGCTTTAATTGTTGCCAAGCCCAGTAATTTTCGCGCCAGAACCCTATTAGGTAGTGGTAAGGTCGAAGAAATTGCTGCGATTGCTAAAGCCAATAATGCCGATGTCATCATTGTTAATTACGCGTTAACGCCTGGGCAAGAGCGAAATCTATCTAACGACTGTGAGTGTCGCGTTGTTGATCGCGTTGGTCTCATTCTTGATATTTTTGCGCAACGTGCGCAATCGTTTGAAGGCAAACTCCAAGTTGAACTTGCTCAGCTCAAACATATGTCAACGCGTCTTGTTGGTGGGTGGACGCATTTAGAACGTCAAGGCAGTGGTGTTGGGCAACGCGGTCCAGGTGAAACACAGCTTGAAACGGATCGTCGTTTGGTTCAAGATCGCATTTGGATGCTTGAACGACGTCTTGATAAAGTTCGTAGTCATCGCGATTTGTCACGCCGTTCTCGTACGAAAAATGAATTACCTACTGTCGTTATTGTCGGTTACACCAATGCGGGTAAGTCGACGTTGTTTAACTTGCTCACTCGTGCTGATGTTTACGCTGAAAATCGTTTGTTTGCAACGTTAGATACCACTATCCGTCGCTTGCATTTGCCAGGTGTAGGTCCTTGCGCATTAGCAGACACGGTTGGCTTTATTCGTCATATTCCGCATGATTTAGTTGCCTCGTTTCGCTCTACTTTAGAAGAAACAGTTAGCGCGACGTTATTGCTGCACATTATTGATGCTAGTGACTCGCGTCGAGATGAAAAAGTGGCAGATGTGTTGACGGTTTTACAAGAGATCGGTGCAGGTGATGTACCGATTGTGCACGTTTACAACAAAGCAGATGCTTGTATGCCGCCTGTTGAGGCACATTTGACTCCTATTGATGATCATGGACACCGTGATGTATGGGTGTCGGCAAAAACGGGCGAAGGCATGAATTTATTGGTGCGTGCAATTGCAGAGCGGTTAGCAGGCGAGCAGGTGTCTGTCCGTGTCGGTATTCAGCCAGAGCAAGGGCAAGTGCGTGCACGCATTTATGCAACAGGGCAAGTGCTATCTGAAAGCTTCGATGAAGCAGGTATGTCTTGGTTAAATCTATCATTATCACCGCAGCAATGGCAGGATATTTATGACGATCCAATGATCGAACATAAAGTTCGACTTGCAACTACGAGCAGCAACGCCTAAAATCTGCGGGTTTGTCACATATTTTTATATTGGGAGTCAACTTAATGGCTTGGAATGAACCTGGAAAACCGGGACAAGATCCTTGGGGAAGTGAGCGTCCGCCACGTAAGGAAGCATCTTCAAAAGACCCAGCGCAACAATTGCGCAAGCAGCTTGAAGGCTTTTTAGGAAAAATGGGACAGAATAACAATCAAAACGACGAATCAGGACAACCGATGCCCGAAAATATGGGTGCTGGTTTGGCTGCTTTAGCGGCTGTTGCAGGTGCGGTTTGGTTGGGGTTTGGTATTTACATTATTGATCCTGCAGAGCGTGGCGTGACAACTGTTTTTGGTGCTTTTTCTGAAGAAACAGGATCAGGTCCACATTGGAACTGGCCATCTCCCATCGGTGATGTCATTAAAGTTAACGTCGAGCAAATTCGTAATGCTGAAATTGGTTACCGCACCATTAAAAATGGTTCGAGCAGCGATGTCGACGGTGAGTCATTAATGTTGACACAAGATGAAAATATTGTTGATATTAAACTAGCGGTACAATACAACATTCGCAACACGGTTAACTATGTGTTCATGAACGTTGATCCTGATACTGCCTTGCGTGAATCGGTTGAAAGTGCTTTACGTGATGTTGTGGGTAAAAACACCATGGACTTTGTGTTAACCGATGGCAGAAGCCAGCTGGTTCAGCGTGTTAAAGATATTGCGCAGGCTGCATTAGACAGTTACAAGACAGGCATTCAAATCACCAGTGTTAACTTGCAAGATGCACAACCACCAGAACAAGTACAAGCTGCTTTTGCTGATGTGGTTAAGGCGCGAGAAGACCGCCAGCGTGTCATTAACGAAGCACAGGCATATGCTAACGATATTATCCCTAAAGCGCGTGGTCAAGCTGCCCGTTTGAGCGAAGAGTCAATGGCGTATCGAGATCAGGTTATTGCACGTGCGGAAGGTGATATCAGTCGTTTTAACAGTATCTTGACGCAGTATCAAAAATCACCAGAAGTAACACGCCAACGTATGTATCTTGATACCGTTGAACAGGTACTGGGTAGCAGCAGCAAGATTATGGTTTCATCAAAAAATAATGGTCAGATGATGTACTTGCCGCTGGATAAGTGGATGCATGATGATAAGGCAACACCGCCAACAGCCATGACATCAATGAATGGGGCATTACCCGATTCAAACGCGACAGCAACGTCGCGCATTCAGCCAGCACCAAGTCTGCGTGATAATCTTCGTACAAGGGAGATGCGTTAATGAATATGCTTAATGGTAGCTTCTCCACTATCGCAGCAGTATTGGCTGTGGGTGTTTCTATGTCAGTATTCACTGTCAATGAATATGAAAAAGCATTAAAACTGCAACTGGGTCAGGTTGTTGATGCTGATTATCAACCAGGTTTGCATTTTAAACTGCCTTTGATTAACAACGTTATTAAATTTGACGGTCGTATTCAAACGCTCAATGCAGAACCAGAACGTTATTTAACGTTGGAGAAGAAAAACCTACTGGTTGATTCCTTTGTGAAATGGCGCATTGCTGATGTGCAACAGTTTTACATTTCGATGGGCGGTGATATTCGTCGTGCGAATATGCGATTATCACAAATCATTAAAGATGGTTTGCGTGCTGAGTTTGCCGTTCGTTCTGTGCAAGAAGTGATTGCAGGTGAGCGCTCACAAATTGTGGGGGATATTGCTAATGCTGCCAGTCAGCAAGCAAAAGAGTTTGGTATCGAAATTTTAGACGTCCGCTTAAAGCGCATCGATCTGCCTAAAGATGTGAGTGAGTCAGTTTATCGACGCATGGAAGCTGAACGTATTCGTGTTGCTAAAGATGTTCGTTCTCAAGGCGCAGAAGCTGGCGAGCGTATTCGCGCTGATGCCGATCGTCAACGCACGGTTTTATTAGCAGAAGCCTATAAAGAAGCCGAAAAGCTGCGTGGTGATGGTGATGGTAAATCAGCGGAACTCTATGCAGGTTCGCATAGCAAAAATGCTGAGTTCTATGCATTTTATCGTTCTTTGTCTGTCTATAAAGAGTCATTTAAAGATAAAAGAGATGTCTTAATTTTAGACAGTGATGCAGATTTACTCCGTTTCTTACGTCAACCATCGGGTAAGTAATGGCTGATTTCGGTCAGACTTTACTGATGGCGATTGCCTTGATGATGGTGCTAGAAGGTGTTGGTCTTTTTGCTTTCCCAGCACAGTGGCGGCAAACGGTGAGTGCGATGAGTCGACTGCCAAACGATGCGTTGCGTGTTGGTGGGTTAGTGGTAATGGTGTTGGGCTTGCTGCTTCTCTTCCTTGCCAAATAATATTTAGGGTAAAGTTACTATGTCAAATGAAGACAATCGTTGGTTAGTACCAGATGGTACTGAAGATGTGTTGCCAAAAGAAGCAGAACAAGTTGAATATTGGCGACGGTTGTTATTAGAAGAATTTGCGCGTTGGGGTTATGCGCAGGTTTTGCCGCCATTGGTTGAGTTTGTACAAGCCTTGTTAACGGGTAAAGCTTCTGACTTGCATCTCGATACGTGTCAGCTTGTCGATCAAGTTTCGGGGCGTATGATGGGCGTGCGCTCGGATATGACACCTCAAGTGGCACGTATTGATGCGCATCGTTTGCAGCAAAAACTACCGACACGTCTGTGCTACGCGGGTGAGGTGTTACGTGCGCGTCCGAATTTGGTTACAGGTTCTCGCAGCCCGATACAAGTTGGTGCAGAGCTCTTTGGTCATGCAGGTGTGCAAAGCGATATCGAAGTGATGGAGTTGATGTTGGCAACGTGTGAGCGTGTTGGGCTGAAAGGTGTTACCTTAGTGTTAGGACATGTGAGCATTTACCGCACCTTGTCGACGTTGTCACTTTTTACGCCAGAGCAAGACGCTGTTGCGCAAGCCATGTTGCAACGTAAATCTTTGCCAGAGTGGCAAGATTGGTGCGCTCAGTTAACCCATTTGCCCGACGGGGTTTTATCAGCATTACTGGTGCTGCCGATGCTTTGTGGCGAGGCTAATGATGTGTTGACGCGTGCGCAAAAACTGTTTGCCGCCTTAGGCTCACCATTTGATGCAGCGTTAACGCGCTTAAAAGCGATTGTTAAACATATAACGATGACACACTCAGACTTGACTGTTCATTTGGACTTGGCTGACTTGCGTGGATTTCAATATCATACAGGTGTTGTTTTTGGTGTTATTGAAGCCAAACGTCAACGTTTGATTGCTTCTGGTGGTCGATACGATGACATCGGTGCCGTATTTGGTCGTTCTCGTCCTGCAACAGGCTTTAGTTTAGATTTGCGTCAATTGTTAGATTTGAAGTTGCCTGTACAACCCCCAAAACGCAAGCGTGTTTTGGCTCCCGCTGTAGCAGATATGTCTTTGGTGTCTGTCATTCAGCAGTTAAGACAGGAAGGTCATACGGTTGTGATTGGTTTTCCTGATGTTGATTGGACAAGTCAAAAATCAGAATGTGATGTTGAATTAGTGCAAGAGAATCATCGCTGGGTTATGCGTTAATGTCGTTTAGTGGTTAAGATGTCTTTTGTTTTGAAATTTGAATGTTGGCTGTGAGTAAAATGGCAAAAAAAAATCTGGTCGTGGTTGGCACGCAATGGGGCGATGAAGGTAAAGGTAAGATCGTTGATTTATTGACGGATCGTGTTGCCGCAGTTGTCCGCTTTCAAGGCGGTCACAATGCAGGTCATACCTTAGTTATTGAAGGTAAGAAAACGGTATTGCATTTGATTCCTTCAGGAATTTTGCGTGAGTCAGTACTGTGTATGATTGGCAATGGTGTGGTTTTAGCTCCTGACGCGTTAATCAAAGAAATGACGGGTCTAGAAGCAGCTGGCTTACAAGTCGCATCACGGATGAAAATTAGTAAGGCTTGTCCGCTGATTTTAGACTATCACGTTGCGCTAGATAAGGCTCGTGAAGTTGCCCGTGGTGATAAAGCGATCGGCACAACTGGTCGTGGTATCGGTCCAGCGTACGAAGATAAAGCAGCACGTCGTGGTTTGCGTGCGGGTGATTTAATTAATTTTGAGCAGTTTGCAGAGAAATTACGCGAGGTCATGACTTACCACAATTTTGTATTGACAGCGTTTTTTAAGCAGCCAGCAGTCGATTTTGACGTTCAGCTTGAAAAATGCCGAGCTTATCGTGATTGTTTGTTGCCGATGCTTGCAGATGTGCCTCATCTCATTAGTGAAATGAATAAAGCGGGTCAGAACGTCTTGTTTGAAGGTGCGCAAGGTACGCTATTAGATATTGATCAAGGTACTTATCCGTATGTTACCTCTTCTAATACGACGGCTGGTGGTGCGGCGACTGGTACTGGTATTGGCCCATGTGATTTAGACTATGTGCTTGGTATTACCAAAGCATATGCAACACGTGTTGGTGGTGGTCCTTTCCCAACTGAGTTGCTGTACGATGCTGCTGCTGATACAGGCGATGCCATTGGCAAGCATTTGGGTACGATTGGGCGTGAGTTCGGAGCGACAACAGGTCGCCAGCGCCGTTGTGGTTGGTTTGATGCTGTAGCGCTGCGTCGTTCTGCACAAATCAACTCGCTAACGGGTATTTGTTTAACTAAGTTAGATGTATTAGATGGCTTGGAAGAGATTAAGGTTTGTGTTGCTTATTCGTTAGATGGTGAGCGTATTGTTAATCCGCCAATGTCTGCCGATGATTACGGTCGTTGTCAGCCTATTTATGAAACCTTGCCTGGTTGGTCAGATTCAACCTTGGGTGTTCAAAGCTGGGATGCTTTACCCCAGCACGCGCAAGGTTATATTCGTTACTTGCAAAATATTGTTGGTGTGCCTATTGATATGGTGTCGACAGGTCCAGATCGGGTTGAGACCTTAATCATGCGTGACCCTTTTACTGTATAAAGGGTTCTGCTAAAAAATAAACTTGTGAAATCTAAAAATAAGCGAAGCGAATTTTTTAGAGGTTCCTTAAACTTTATCTTAACTTAGACGGAATTGTTAGTTATGTTGTCTGCTATTCGTGAACGATCAAAAGGCGTAGTCGCTTGGGTCATTATTGTTCTTATTATTATTCCTTTTGCTTTGTTTGGGTTAGATCAGTTTACGTCTGGTGATAAAATCGAGTTTGCTGCGAAGGTCAATGGTGAGCCTGTTACATTAGCGGATTTCTCGCGTTCTTTTGATTCCGTTAAACGTCAGTATCAAGAAAATTTTGGTGAAATGTATGCTTCGTTAGTGCAAGAAGATAAGTTGCGTCAGCAGGTTCTTGATGATTTGGTGCAGCGTAATGCATTAGACCAGCAAAGTATTAAGGAAGGGTTTGCTGTGAGTGATGCGCAATTAATGCAAATTATTCAGAGCCAAAAGGTCTTTCAAGATAAAGGTGTTTTTTCGCTGTCTCGTTACGAAGATGTGTTGAAAAATAACGCTTATAGTAAAGAACGCTTTGAGCAGTCACAACGTCAGTTTATGTTGCGTGGTCAGTTTGAAGATATTTCAAAATCATCAGAAATTGTTGGCGCTTCAGAAGTGCTGCAGTTGTCTGCGTTAGAAAGTCAGCAGCGTGAATTGGGTTATTTGCGTGTTGATCATCGTCCTTACTTGGCACAAGCCACTGTGGATGATGCTCAAATCAAAACGTATTACGATGCTAATCTTGATCAATTTAAATCCTCTGAACAAGTCGAGTTGGCCTATTTGCGCTTATCGACAGATAATTTAATGCAGTCTATTACCGTAACTAATGAGCAGCTGTTAGCTTATTATAACGATCATAGCGATAAGGTTCAGTTGCCCGAAAAGCGTAACGTGCGTCATATTTTAATTTTATCGGCTAAAGATGCTGATGCGAGTGTCGATGCAGCAGCGAAAGTAAAAGCAGAAGCGTTATTAGCAAAAATTAATAAGGGTGAAGATTTTGCTAAGCTTGCAGAAGCAAACTCGCAAGATCCTGGTAGCGCATCACGTGGTGGTGAGCTAGGCTTCTTTCAACGTGGAGATATGGTTCCTGAGTTCGAAGCAGCGGCTTTTTCTTTGAGTAAAGTGGGCGACGTTTCGACATTGGTTAAAACCAGTTATGGTTATCATATTTTGCAGTTATCTGCGATTGAGCCAGCGCAAACACCTTCATTCGAAAAGGTAAGAGATGTATTAGCATTAGATTTGAAAGGCGAATTAGCCCTAAAAGAATATACTCAGCGCTTAGAACAGCTTAAAACCTTAACATACGAACAGGCAGATAGCTTGGAGCCAGCAGCAAAGGCATTAGGCTTAACAATCGAAAAATCGGCTGCTATGACACGCGAGGGTGGTGAGGGACTTTTGGCGGCTCAACCTGTGATTGAGGCTGCATTTTCAACAGCTGTATTGAAAGAAAAGCTTAATAGTGCCGTTATTGAAACGCAGGCAGGAGAGGCTGTAGTACTTCGTGTAACAACCCATCATCCTGAGCACGAGAAAACATTGGCAGAGGTTTCTGAAGATATTCGTCGTTTGTTGGCACGACAAGCAGCCATTGCTTTGGCGCAAGTGCAAGCACAAGCCTTGTTGTCTGATGTGCAAAAAGGGAATGCTGATCCCGCTTTACTGGTTAAGTCTGGTATTGAATGGCAATCGAGCGAGTGGATGGCGCGTAACTCTGATAAGGTACTGCCAGAGGTGTTGACAGCGGCTTTTAAAGCGGCTAAGCCAAAAGAAGGTCAGTCTACTTGGGTTGAGCATCGTATGTCGACTGGTGATACGGTATTGATTCGTGTTTCTGGTGTGCGTCAGGACGCGGTGAAAATCAAACAAATAGAAGCGGAGTTAAAACAAGCCGCAGCGCAAGTTTTTGCCGATGCAATGGTTGATGCCTTAGGTTCGACCGTTAAGTCGAAAGCAATGGTTGAGCTGTTTCTAAAGTAATCAAGTAGATGGCGTTACGTGTTATAATGATAAATTAGCGTTGCTTAATACAAGCAGACTTTTTGAGTTGTTGTACGTTGCTGTTAACGGTTATCTTCAAAATCAGAATTCTACAGTTAAAGTCTCTTAGTTCTGTGAATTAAGAGACTTTTTCTTTTTATATCCTTTAAGGATTCCAGGAAAAAATCATGTCATTTAGTCAATTAGGCTTATCAGAAGCCATTGTTCGTGCTGTTACTGAGCGCGGTTATACAGAACCAACACCGATTCAAGCGCAGGCGATTCCTGTTGTTCTTAAAGGCGGTGATTTATTGGGTGGTGCGCAGACAGGAACGGGCAAGACAGCAGGTTTTGTTTTACCCATGTTACATCGTTTGATGACAACGCCAGCAAAAGGAACGGGTAAAAACCCGATTCGCGCACTGATTTTAACGCCGACACGTGAGCTTGCCGCTCAGGTAGAAGAAAGTGTGCAAGAATATGGTAAGTATTTACCGATTACCTCAATGATGATGTTTGGTGGTGTGAACATTAATGGACAAATTAAGCAATTGCGCGGACGTGTCGATATTTTGGTGGCGACACCAGGTCGATTATTAGATCACGTACAACAAAAAACCGTGGATTTGTCGCAAATCGAAATTTTAGTATTGGATGAAGCTGATCGCATGTTAGACATGGGTTTTATTCGCGATATTAAAAAAGTAATGGCTTTAATTCCTAAAAAGCGCCAGACTTTATTTTTCTCGGCAACCTTTTCTAACGAGATTAAAGCCCTTGCTGATACCTTGCTGGTGAATCCTGCTTTAGTTGAAGTGGCGCGTCGTAATGCTGCTAATACATTAATTACACAAAAAGCATATGCGGTTGATCGTGAGCGTAAACGTGAGCTTTTAACGCATTTAATTAAAGAAAATAACTGGTTTCAAGTATTGGTGTTTACCCGTACTAAGCATTCTGCTAACCGTTTATCGGAAGCCTTAGAAAAAGACGGCATTCCGAGTATGGCGATTCATGGTAATAAAAGCCAGTCGGCACGGACGTTGGCATTAAAAACCTTTAAAGATGGCACCTTGCGTGTTTTGGTGGCGACAGATATCGCTGCTCGTGGTATTGATATTAACGAACTACCACACGTCGTTAATTTTGAGTTGCCGAATGTGGCTGAAGATTATGTGCATCGTATTGGTCGTACGGGTCGCGCGGGCAGCGAAGGCGAAGCAAGTTCATTGGTTTGTATTGATGAGCTAAAGCTATTGGCAGGCATCGAAAAGCTAATCAAACAAGATCTTCCGTTGCAAGTTGTTCCTAAGTTTGAAGTTGATCCACGCATTGCCGCTAAACCGATTGTGAATGGTGGTGGTAATGGTAGTCGAGCGCAAGGCGGCAAGAACCAGCCTGCATCGACTAGAAAGCCAGCATCTTCAGGCGCAGCACCTCATCCACATGGTAAAGTGCCAAGTAGTGCTCGACCTAGTAGCAAGTCTACGGCAGGTCGTGCACCTGCGAGTACACATCGTAGTGGCGGACGGAATCGTTAAAAGCCATAAAGAAGGGAGCAGTTGCTCCCTTCTTTATGTGTATTGAATAACTGATCGAACCGTCATGTCATGCCATTTAAAAGTGTTTAAATTTGCTAGGTCTACTAAACAAGCCATGCCAGCTACTTTGTAGCCAACGGTTGTACAAAGCTCAGCGGCTGCTCCCATAGAACCACCCGTGGCGATTAAATCGTCACAGATTAAGACGCGACTGCCATCGCCAGCTTGCATGTGTAAACTATCCGAGCCATACTCCAAACCGTAGTTAATGCTCGCAGCAACATTGGGTAGCTTTCCTGGTTTGCGGATTTTGACAAACCCTTTACCATGCTTATACGCAAGGGCAGATGCAAAAATAAAGCCACGCGATTCAATACCTGCTAATACGTCGATTGCTGCCCATTCATCTTCGTTAAATAAAGCGCTCATCGCATCAATTGTTGCTTTAAAATCGGCTTTGAGTAAGGGGGAGACATCTCGAAATAGAATGCCAGCTTTGGGAAAGTCGGGTACATCAGCGATCAGAGTGCGTAAGTCGATCATGGCGTTTTCCTTATGAGAATTTGGTAAGGTATCTATAATAACCCAATCTTTTGTCATCCTCGCGTACGCGGGGATCCATAAAGATAAGGAGATAGATTCCCGCTTTCGCGGGAATGACGGGTTTTATAAAGATGTCTTTTATTATGAATGACTTTTTTCAGTGTCGCAAGGCATGAGTTGCAGCAAGGTGCATTCCCCATTGGGGATCGTTTGGTGCAGTGCTTGCTTAATTTCTATGGCTTTACGATAGGGGAGTTCACAGCTTGCATAGCTATAGCGAACAAAGCCACGAACTTGTTCGATTAAGCTCAGTTGACTTGCTTGTAAGCCATAACGCTGACACTGCCACACATCAAATACAGCCACCTCTTTAGCCAGTAGCAGTTCGATCAGTTTATGTTCTTCTTGGTGATGACAGCGCAGTTCGCATCGTATGCGCTCCGTTGGGTCAGTGAGTATGGTCATATTGGGCAACCAGTCGGTAATAAATAAGGGGAAGCAGTACAAGCGTTAGGAGCGTCGATGTTACCAAGCCGCCAATAACGACGACAGCCAAGGGACGTTGAAGTTCCGACCCTGGTCCTGTGGCAAACAGCAGTGGCATAAGTCCGAGCGCCGCAATGCTGGCAGTCATGAGTACGGGGCGTAAGCGTCGTTTCGCTCCCATCAGCACTAGGGTTAAGCCACTGTGTCCTTCGTTGCGTAAGTGTTTCCAAGTATCGACCATTACCAAGCTATTCAAAACAGCAATACCCAGCAGCGCAATAAAACCAATTGAAGCGGGTAGGGATAAATATTCTCCGCTGGCATAGAGGGCAATAATGCCGCCAACAAGGGCAAAAGGAACACTGAGCATGGTAATGAGGGTTAATTTAAACGAGCCTAATAGCATCAGCAGTAAAAAGGCGATCATTAACAAGCCCAGCGGGATCACAATGCTTAAACGTTGACTGGCGCGTTGTTGATTTTCGAATTGACCGCCCCATGTTAGCCAATAACCAGCGGGCAGCGCTATCGTGTTTTTAATTTTCTGTTGTGCTTCTTCCACAAAGCCAACCAAATCACGACCATTGACATTAACTAAGACCACCGCCATACGTTGCCCATTTTCACGAGCGATAGAGACAGGTCCTTCGCTACGTTCTAGTGTGGCGACATCGGATAGACGTAACCCTTTAGCCAGTGTTTGAGGAATAGGCAGTTGTGCTAATTCGGGCAAGTTTTCGCTCGGTTGAGCATCGCCTCTTAACATAATTGGCGTGCGTCGGTTGCCTTCATACATTAAACCAATAGCCTGACCTTCTAACTGGCTGCGAATCCATTGGCTAAGCGTATCGACGTTGAGTTCATAACGGCGCATCGCATCGTGATCGAAGGTGACTTGCAAATATTGCACGCCATTATTGGCGGGGGTAAATACCTCAGCAGCACCCGTCATATGAGTGAGTTCGGTTTGAATGCGCTCGGCAAGTTGGGTCAGTTGTTGAGCATTGTCTCCGTAAATTTTGATGGCGATATCGCCGCGAGTACCAGTAAGCATTTCGGAAACACGCATTTCGATGGGTTGGGTTAAGGTGTGGTTAATGCCAGAAAAACTGTCGAGCACATCACGAATGGCGGTTAATAGGGCTTCTTTATCGTGAGGAATGCGCCACTGAGCAGCGGGTTTAAGGGTTAAAAAACTATCGGTATCATTAAGCCCCATCGGATCTAAACCAATATCGTCCGAGCCAGCGCGAGCAATAATACCGGTAATTTCGGGAACCTCAGCCAGCAAGCTTTGTTGTACTTTCGTGTCCAAGGCTAATGAAGCATTCAGGCTAATAGATGGCAACTTTTCGAGCTGAACAATAATATCGCCTTCATCTAAGGTCGGGATAAAAATTTTACCAATATTGGGATAAGCAACCGCTGCGAGCACTAACGACAGTGCACTGATGCTGGCAATCAGCCTTTGTCGCTTGATCGCACCTTCTAAGAACGCCTGATAGGTAACTTGAAGTCGTTCAAGCCATTGAGGTTCATCAAAAGCATGTTGCCCCGATAACAGCATACTGGCAATCGCTGGAATAACCGTTAACGCGAGCACTAAGGCACTTGCAAGGGCAAAGACAATGGTTAAGGCAACGGGAGAAAAGAGTTTGCCTTCGATGTCTTCTAGCGTTAGTAGTGGTAAAAAAATGATGATGATAATAGCAATCCCTGCAGCAACAGGTGTACTGACTTCGCCGACTGCAAGGGCAATAAGGTGTTGTTTGGGCAGACGATGCGATTTGCCTGCATGGAGGCGACTGACAATGTTTTCCACTACCACCACGCCAGCATCAACCAGCATACCAATGGCAATAACCAATCCACCCAATGACATGAGGTTGGCCGAAAGGTGAGCTTGTTCCATCAAAATAAAGGTTGCTAAGGCAGATAGTGGCAAAATCATGGCAACGGTTAATGCCGCGCGCCAATTGCTTAAAAATACAATCAGCAGCAATAGCACCAAAATGATGGCTTCGATGAGTGATTGGGTGACCGTCCAAACCGCACGTTCAATTAAGTTAGCACGATTATAAAAAACGTTAATGTGTAGGTCTTTGGGTAGCGCTGCTTCTAGGCTAGCAAGACGCTCCTCGACACCTTTCACTACCATGCGGGCATTGGCACCTGTCATGGCAAGAACAATGGCTTCAACGGTTTCACCCTTGCCATTATGAGTAACACCGCCGTTACGTGCTAAGCTACCCAAATGCACTTGGGCGACATCGGCGATACGAATCGGGGTGTTATCTTTCGTGGTGATACGCAATGCGGCGAGGCTATCAAGTCCTGTTTGACTGCCATTAAGACGAACAACAAGGGTTTCTTCGCTTTCGTCTAAGCGTCCTGCGCCCGTCATTTGATGATTGTTGCTAATGGTTTGCTGAATATCCTCTAGCGTAATACCAAGTGCCGCCATGCGTTGTGCGTCGGGAGCAATTTCGTAGGTTCTGACTTCGCCACCTAAGGTATTCACATCGGCAACACCAGCAAGGGTGCGTAGGCTAGGGCGGATCACCCAATCTAACCATTGTCGACGTTCGCTTAACGAGAGGCTATCGCTTTCTAAAGTAAACATAAAGACATCAGATAACGGCGTGGTCATGGGAGCAATGCCACCTTCCATTTCGGATGGTAGACGCTCTGACATGGCGCTCAAGCGTTCGTTTACTTGTTGTCTTGCCCAGTAAATATCGACACCTTCCTCAAAATCGACCGTAATATCGGTTAAGCCGTATTTCGTCAGAGAGCGTAAGCGTTTTTGCTTGGGGATGCCAAGCATCTCGGTTTCAACCAATGCGGTGACACGGGTTTCAATTTCGCTGGGCGTCATACCCGCTACTTTTAAAATGATTTTGACTTGTGGATGGGTAATGTCAGGAAAGGCATCAATGGGGGTATTTATCATGCTCTGCCAGCCGACAACAGCCAACAAGCTGGTCAGTAATAACAGCAGTAATCGTTGTGACAGGGCGAGTTGTATAAAATTATTTAGCACTTCTAATACCTAAATGGGTAGGGGGTTCTGGGGGAAGGGGGGTAAAGAAAATAGTTTGTAATTTCTTGAAACAAATCCCTTCCACCTGCTAAAAAACAAACAGGGAAAGTCTAAAAATAAGCAAAGCGTGGTTTTTAGATATTCCCTATTCATTTGCACTACCTTCAAACATTGCCTTTACTGCTGCGGTACCCTGCACAACAATCTTATCTGTGCGCTTTAGATTGGGCGCACGAACTTGCC
>DZAT01000001.1:12357-44651 GCA_022736205.1 Thiomicrospira cyclica | reverse complement strand
GTACCCTGCACAACAATCTTATCTGTGCGCTTTAGATTGGGCGCACGAACTTGCCATCCTGAGCGTGTGCTGCCGATTAGTTCGATACGCATGGTCTCAATGATCTCTCCATGAAGCACAAACAAACTGGCTTGATTGTCGAGATGAACCACCGCTTGACGTGGTACTTCGAAACTATAATCACTGGGACGATTGAGTTGTAGACTGACCCATTGTCCTGGCATTAAATCAGCAGCTTGTTCAATTTTGGCTAAGAACATCACTTTTTGTGCTGTATTGCGCTCGGGCTGTTGACCGACAAGGGTTGCACGGTAGGGCGTGTCTTTAATCGTGAATGAATCGCCCGCGGATAAGCTGAGTGCATCGGCAGCCGGTAGTGCAAATTCGAGCCAACGGGTATCACCGCTTTGGTAGCTTAATACAGGTTCACCTGGGCTAATGCTATGACCTTGCGTCGCTTCTAATTTAAGAACACGTCCCGATGTTTTGGCCAGTAAGGTAAATTCTCCTGTGGGTGTTCCTTTTTTCATCATCTTTTGTAAGTCGTTATCGCTCAGCCCTAAGTGGAGACATTGTTGTGCCGCCATGCGACTGGTCAGTTGTGCTTGGTCGGCTTCCGATTGAGCAATATCGAGCCGTTTTTGTGGAATTAAGCCTTGATCGAATAGGGTTCGTTCGCGTTTGAGTTGTTGATTAACCAGTTGCTCTTTATTACGCGCGATTAACCAAGTATGAGAAGCTTCTAACAAGCTACTGCTAAACAGCTGTGCTAAGGGCTGACCTGTTTGAATTGTTTGATAGGGTTCAATGCGCCAGTTGATTAGGGTAACAGTGTGCGATAGCGAAATGTTTTGCTGACTTTGCTGTGGCAAAATAACCTGTGCAGGATATTGTTGCGATGCTACGGGTAGCGGCAATGGGATTTGCGACTGAATACCGAGTTTGTTTTGTGTTAGGTTATCGAGCGTTACAGGTGCGGCAAATGACAATTGCATTAAGCTAGCGCAGAATAATCCAAATTGAATAATGATTTTCATAATCCTGTGTCTTCCTGTAATGCCTTGAGTGCTAATGCACTGAAGATTTGACCGTATTTTAGAAGCTCTGCCGTGTGTTGCCCTTCGAGCCATGAAGATTTAATGCGTAGCAATTCACGCAAGTCTAACTCACCAGCGCGGAAAGCCGCTTGTGCCATCGTATATTGTTGGCTTAATGTTTGATTAAGCTGTTGCTGTTGTTGCCACTGGATGCTACTTTGTGCAAATCTGGCTTGAAGTTGTGCCCATTGAGCAGATATCTCGCGTTGCGCTTGCGCTAATGCCATGCGCGCTTGCGCTAACTCGTAGCTTAATTGGCTTGAAGCTTGTTGACGGTGTGCTGTTAATCCCAGTGGAATACTTAAGCTTATTCGGGCAAGGTTGTTGTTTGGTGATAGTCGATCGGCTTTATCTTGCTCAGTAGCAAATGTCAGTTCGGGTTTGCTACTCGATGCCTGTTCTGCTTGAGTGAGTTGTGCCAAAATAAATTCGCTAGCGGCACGCTTGCTGACGAGACCGGCGCAGTTGTCGCCATTAAAAATGGGGTTGAATGCGACTGGTTGTTCAGGAATATTGGGGAGTGATTCTTGCGCCGTTAACTGGATAAACGCCAGTTGCTTTTCTATGAGTGTTTGCTCTGCCATCAATAAGTCTTGTTGGCGTTGTTGCCAGTCTGCATGTGCGCTCACTAAATCAAATTTGGATAGATCGCCTGCTTGTTGTCTGGCTTGTACATGCGTGAGTAAGTTTTGTGCATGTTCAACGGCGAGTTTAGCGTGATGTAACGTTTCTCTGGTACTGACATATGCCTCACTGACACGGTATAAGTCTAACCGCAGTTGTTGACGTTGCGCAGCCCTTTGTGTGATGTGCCATTGTACCAATTGTTTCGCGCTGTTTTGTGCGAGTGGGCGCTCGTTCGGCCACCAGATGGGCAGGATAATACCCAGTGCCATATTTTGATAACCTAAGTCTTTGCCCAATTGGTCATTTTTAAGTTCGCCGATCAGTCGTGGCTGTGCCGATAGGAGACTTTGTGCAACATCTTTTTGATTATCCAGCCACTGTTGTTGGTTGTTAAGTAGTGCTTGAGATTGATGTAGTTCAATAAGTTGCTGCTCGAGTTGTGCAAGGGGTATTGCTTGTGCGTCGTAATGCTCATCGTTAGCCAACACCATGCTATTCAAAGATAATAGCAAAAACCAAAACAAAAAGTTTTGCATTAAATTAAGGTTCCATAATGAAGTATGCCCACATTATGGTGGGCATTATGAAGATTATCTATCAGACATTTGTACGGGTATGGCATTTTTCTTACCGACGATACAGTTGGCAGCATCAACATAAATCAGTGTCGGGTGATAATGTGCTATTCGAGTGCTATCAATCTGACCAAAGGTACAAATAATGAGCAAATCACCAGGACTTGCCTTATGTGCGGCAGCACCATTGACAGAAATAATCCCTGTCTTTTCTTCGGCACGAATGGCATAAGTCACAAAGCGCTCGCCATTATTAATGTTGTAAATATGAATTTGCTCATATTCATGAATGCCTGCTGCATCCAATAACTCACCATCAATCGCACACGAACCTTCATAATCCAGTTCGGCGTGCGTTGTGGTAACACGGTGCAGTTTCGCATTGAGTACTGTTCTTAACATGAATGCTTGTTTCCTTAATTAACCCGTATTACGCATGCCAGCGGCAATCGCATTGATCGAGCGTAATAGTGGTTTAATCCATTCGTCTCGTTCTGCATCGGTTGCGCTTGGATCACGGTAACGTTTCAACAATACAATTTGTACGTGATTGAGTGGGTCTAAATACGGATTGCGACGGTGTAATGACAAGGCAATGTCGGGCGTATCGGACATTAAGCTGCCATTACCACTAATTGATAATACCTGTTCAATCGTACCATGACATTCATTGGCAATGGTCTGATAGATGGACAGTGCCGTTGCTTGATCTTGCGCCAACATCGAATACTCTTTGCCAGTAATCGTATCTGTCTTAAATAAGGCCATTTGAATATTACTAATCATGGCTCGGAAGAATGGCCAACGTGCGTACATTTCTCGTAGTGCGTTAGGTTGTTCTGGATGTTCTTCTTGCCATTTTGCCAAGGCGCTCCCTAATCCATACCATGCAGGCAGGGTAAGTCGTGCTTGCGCCCAACCAAAAACCCACGGAATGGCACGAATCGAACTCTTCGTTCTGTTGCCAGCTTTTCGGTGCGAAGGACGAGACCCCATATTCAGCATACCAATTTCGGTAACGGGCGTGATTTCGTAGAAGTAATCTAAGAAACCAGGGGTGTTATCGGTTAGTTGGCGGTAAGCCGCTTCACCATACTGAGCCAGTTCAGACATGATTTGCATGTCTTTAGCTTCTTCACGACGAACTTCTTGTACTAAGTGTGTGCTGGCTTTGAGTAGCCCCGTCACACCCAACGTCAGTTCGTAGGTTGCCGTTTCACTATTGCTGTATTTGTAAGACAGTACTTCACCTTGTTCGGTGAACTTAATCTGACCGTGAACCGTGCCATATGGCTGAGATTGGATGGCAATATGTGTTGGACCACCGCCACGACCAACTGTACCACCACGACCGTGGAACAGACGACATTCAACGCCGTAATTTTCAACGACAGCCATAATGTCTTTTTGTGCACGGTACAGGTTCCAAGAAGAAGCAACAATACCGCCATCTTTACACGAATCCGAATAACCGAGCATGATTTCTTGCATATTCCCTGCCGCGCTCACTAATTCGCGATAAGTTGCATTTTCAAGCAAATCGGTCATGACGGGTACAATTTGTTGTAAGTCTTCGATGGTTTCGAATAGCGGTGACACTTGAATGTTGCAGTAAGGCTTGCCATGACATGTGCCCGCAAGTCCAGCTTGGTGTGCTAAAAACAGCACTTCCATCACATGGCTAGCATGGTGCGTCATCGAAATAACATACTGACCAAAAGCTTTAGGGCTGATTTTTTCACGCATTCTGCGCATGGTATCAAAGACCGCCAAAACTTCTTGTGTTCTCTCTGACAACTGCAGGTGCTGCCGATCGATGATAACAGGAGAGTTAATGTGATGTGCTAATAACGCAATACGAGATGATTCATCGAGAGCAAGATAGTTAATATCCATATGCGTGAGCAGTTCGGCAACTGTTTCACTATGCGTTGTCGATTCCTGACGAATATCCAGACGCATCAGATAAAAACCAAAGGTTTTAACGAGACGCATTAAATCACGCAATTCGCTATCGGCTGTTTTTTGATCGCCGTGCGCACACAAAGAAGCGTGGATCAGTTCTAAATCAGCCAAGAATTCATGTTCATTGCTGTAAGCATGACGCGAGCGAGCAATCGGCTCTTTGTTAATACGACTTTCAATCCAATTTAGGTTTGCTTTTAACTTGCCATCAATGAGATATAGAAAGCGACGATAAGGCTCATCACTAAAACGATTCGAGCGATTATGGAAAACATCATTGAGTAAATCAGAATCAACAATCGTTGCACGATTGAGGACATCTTGGCTGATTGCACATAAGCGACGTGAATGCGTCAGACTGCGACTTAATTTGATAACCGCTTCGCGGTAATGGTACATAATGGTACGGGCATGCAATAACACAGCCATTTCTGTTTTCTTGTGCGTCACGAATGGGTTGCCATCACGGTCACCGCCAATCCATGAACCAAAAGACAAGAAGTTCGTTGATTGTAAGCCACTATCAGGATAGTGGTGTGCTAACGCGCGATCTAAAAAGCGGTAGACTTTAGGCACAGCATTGAATAAAGACTGGCGGAAGTAAAAAATACCATTACGGATTTCATCATCGACTTCTGGCTTAGTATCACGAACTTCGTCGGTATTCCACAAGGTTTGAATTTGCGTTTGTAGACGATCAATAATTTCGTGATCATTCCAATGGGTTTGTCCATCGAATTGTAATTCTTCTAAGGTTTCAAAAGCTGCGCGTAAGTTTTCCATCACCGCACGACGCTTAGATTCTGTCGGGTGCGCGGTAAAGACAGGACGATACATCAGTCCACTTAACAGTTGTCCCATTTGATCGCTGGTAATCCCTTGCGCTTTTAATTCACCAACGGATGTCATGAATGAGCCGAGCCATTGTGGCCCTTCGTTGCGTAGTTGGTGCTGGCGACGGTGGAAGGCAGCTTCTTCTTCGGCTAGGTTGGCAAGACCGAAGTAGATATTAAAAGCACGAATAACATGAGTAGCCGTTTCGCTATCAAGATTTGCAATCAGCGTATTGAGTAATTGACGTAGTTCAGGATCTTCCGCTTTACGTAGACTAATAAAGCCCTTACGCATTTGTTCGACGGCATCGAAAACAGCTTCACCAGCTTGCTCGCGCACCACATTACCCAGTAATGTGCCTAAAAGCTTAACGCGTGCGCGTAATTGCTTATCTTGAGTTTCTTTCATATCAGTTTAGTTCCTGTTGTACGGAATCATGCGAAGTAGGCTTTTAAACACTACTCATCTGCTTTAGGGGTTGCGGTTGCAACCAGCCATAAGACACCCTTGGGGTTGCCAAAGGCAAACCCAATTATTATAACCGATTATGACAATATGACAAAAAAATACCCCGCTAAGCGAGGTATTTTGTGCTGTAATGCAAGAAAATAGCTATTATGCTTTTGCTTGATAGCGCGCAACGCCGTCCATCAATTCTTGTTTAGCAGCTTGCACACCTTCCCAGCCATCGATACGTGCCCATTTACCTGGTTCTAAATCTTTATAGCGTTCGAAGAAGTGCTGAATTTGTCCTTTTAATAACGCTGGGACATCATCTAAATCGCGAATATCTTTGTAAATCGGTGTTAGCTTATCAACAGGAACTGCTAAGATTTTAGCGTCTTGACCGCCATCATCCGTCATTTTAAGTACGGCAATGGGGCGGCAACGAATCGCACAACCAGGTTGTAGTGGATAAGGCGTTACCACTAACACGTCAACAGGATCACCGTCTAAGCCGAGTGTTTGGTTAACAAAGCCATAGTTCGCTGGATAGAACATCGCGGTTGCCATAAAACGGTCAACCCATAATGAATTGGTTTCTTTGTCGATTTCATATTTGATCGGGCTTGAATTAGCAGCGATTTCGATAATGACATTCATTTCATCAGGTACTTTACCTGGGGTAATATCAGCAAAACTCATAATATTTATTTCCTTGCTTGGTTTACAAAAAAACCCCCGCACAGCGGGGAGTTTTTAATGCACTTAAAAGCGTTATGAGCATCTTGGAGTGCGAGGCGCAAGCTGCACAGAGCAAGAAAATGTACTAAAGTACATGACGAAGCTCGAGCACAGCTTGTAACAAAGCAATACAGATGCGCAGTAGCTTTTACATGCCGTAGTATTTCTGAACAGTTTTGACTTCTTCTTTCGAACCCAAAACCACACCACAACGTTGGTGAATTTTTTCTGGATTAATATCCATGATGTTTTCACGAGGTGTTGTTGATAAGCCACCAGCTTGTTCGATTAGGAAGCTCATTGGGTTGCCTTCGTACATTAAACGCAACTTACCAGCCTTGCCGACTTCACGGTTATCCCAAGGATACATGAAGATACCACCACGTGTTAAAATGCGGTGAACTTCGGCAACCATAGATGCAACCCAACGCATGTTGTAGCGCTTGCCTAATGGACCTGTTTCGCCTGCGATACAGTCAGCGATGTACTGCTGCATCGGCTCTTCCCAGAAACGCTGAACTGACATGTTGATGGCAAATTCTTTGGTTGTTTCTGGTACTTTGATCTGTTCGCGTGTTAAAACAAATTCACCAATCTTAGTGTCTAGCGTGAAGACATCAACGCCGTTACCTAATGTCATGACTAATAAAGTCGATGGTCCGTAAAGTACGTAACCAGCTGCAACTTGCTTGCGACCCGCTTGTAGGTAAGTTGCTTCAGCACCACCATCAGCGCCATCAGCAGCTAATAATACAGAGAAGATTGTACCAACAGACAGGTTAACGTCGATGTTAGATGAGCCATCTAATGGGTCAAACAACACTAAGAACTTACCATCTGCAGAACCTGCAACGGGTAGATCTTCTTCTTCTGAAGCGATACCACGAACGACACCAGAAGATAATAACGTGTCTTTTAATAAGTCATTAGAGATAACGTCTAGTGCTTTCTGATCTTCACCTTGAATGTTTTCGGTACCAGCTGCACCTAAAATGCCCGCTAAAGCACCTTGATTTAGGCGGAAGGCAATGTCTTTGCAGGCAATCATGACGTTGTCTAATAAGTAAGACAGGTCAGCATCTGCATGTTGCTTGAGGTATGTGCTTAGCAGCATAATGGGTGGCTCCTATAGGAATAAACAAAAAACTTTTGGGATTATAGCAGAACTTGCTGTTGTTGGTGATGATGCTCTCGCAGCTGTGACACAAAATCATCACTGTATTGTTGGGTTAATACGGCAGCGCGCCAACCTTTATTCAGTTTTTCTGGGCGCACACCTGTGGATAACCACTGAATTAATTCTTCTTTTCCTGCTAAAGCAGTAGCTTGGCGTAGACCTAGCTGAGTCGCAATGCCATCAATGTGGGTGCGTAAGGTTTTGAGACTATCGGCATCAACTTCTGGTAGCGGTTTTGCTTCTTCGATATGCGGCGGATGTGCGAGTAATGACAATAGGTGGTTGCCGTGTTTACGAATCGCTTGTGGTGATAAGCCTGCAGCATGTAAGTCGTCGATATGCTTAGGCGGATGATCGGAGAGGGCAATCATGGTGCTATTATCCGCAATCCATTGGCGTGGCTTGTTGGCTTCAATGGCGGTTGCTTCGCGCCATAGTAGTAAGGCATCGAGGCGATGGCGCTGTTCGCGCTTAAAGAAGGGAGGCGCTTTGAGTTTTTTACGCAGTCCAATAATATCCGCCTGATAAAGTGCGGGATCGGTAAGGGCAATATTATCATCCTTAATCCAATCTAACTGTCTGCTTGCGCCGAGCTTGGCGATCAGTTGTGGGTAGAGTTGCGCTAAATACAGCACGTCATCAATGGCGTATTGAATTTGAGCGGGTGTGAGCGGGCGCTGACACCAGTCGCTGGCAGTTTGATCTTTGGCAAGGCTGATACCAAGTTCTGCCTCTACCAAACGACCAAAACCACAAGACTCACCCAAACCAAGCAATAGGGCTGCAAATTGGGTATCGAAAATCGGGCTGGGTAGGTTGCCAGATTCTTGCCAGACAATTTCTAAATCCTGACGGCTATCATGAAAGACCTTAACGGCTGGTGTGTCTTGCAGACATTGCCAGAAAGGTGTTAAATCGAGTTTACATGCATCGAGCAAAAAAATTTCACCCGCATTCGTCATGACCTGAACCAAACATAAAATGGGTTTGTAGGTGTTGCGACGGGTAAATTCGGTGTCTAATGCCAAAAAATTGGCTTGCATAAAAAGGGCGAGAGCGGCTTCTAATTGGTTTTGTTCGCTAATGTACTGGTGTTCGGTCATGGTATAACTGTGCAAGTGATTGGTTAATTGGCTAGCATAAGCGCATTGTTAGAATTGAGCAAGATGCCCATGATGGAAACCTCTAAAAACCTCGCTTTGCTTGTTTTTAGACTTTCCCTGATATAATGCGTCTCTAAAATCAGAGGAACACAACATGACGACAGATGAAGCGCTCGCTAAACTGCCCGAATTGTTAAAGCGCGACTTGGATCAGCCGCTTTGTGTTTGCAACCAAATCATAAAACGTGTGGTGATTGAAGCGATTGCCGAAGGGGCTGATACCCTGCAAAAAGTTCAACAACAAACCTTTGCAAGTGATGGGACGGGCTGTTGTAAGCGTCAGGTACAAGCATTGATCGAAGCGGTTTACGCCAGCGACGCAACATAAAAAGGATAAAAGATCACATGCATTCAGTACCTCATGTTAAGCATCTGCACATTCTCGGTATTGGCGGTACGTTTATGGGCGGTTTGGCTCAGATTGCGGGGCAGATGGGGTACAGGGTAACAGGTCAAGATCGTCCGCTGTATCCGCCGATGAGCACGCAGTTAGCGCAAGCAGATATTAGCGTTCGTGCGATGGATGATGTGTCCTTCATTGCAGAAAAGCCCGACATGATTGTTGTCGGTAATGTGATGACGCGCGGTATGCCAGCAGTAGAAGCTTTATTAGAGTCAGGTTTGTCGTTTGTTTCAGGTCCTGCTTGGTTAGCCGATATTGCACTGGCAGGTAAATGGGTGCTGGCTGTTTCGGGCACGCATGGTAAAACAACCACCAGCAGTATGCTGGCGTGGATTTTAGAGGATGCCAAGCTTTCACCTGGGTTTTTAATTGGTGGTGTGCCAGCCAATTTTGGCGTGTCGGCGCGTTGGTCGGAATCGCCTTTTTTTGTGGTCGAAGCAGATGAATACGACAGTGCTTTTTTCGATAAACGTGCGAAGTTAGTTCATTACAAACCGCGCACTTGGGTGTTGAATAACCTCGAGTTCGACCATGCCGATATTTACGATAACTTGGCGCAGATTCAGCGTCAGATTCATCATGGGGTACGTCTTGTGCCTGCCTCTGGGTTGCTGATTGCACCGCAAGATGACACAGGTGTGGCAGGGGCGTTGGCGCTAGGTTATTGGTCGGGTGTTGAACATACCCAGCCGAATGGAACATTAGGCTGGTCTTGGCAGTTATTAACTGACGATGCCAGTGCCTTTGCGGTCTTATTAGATGGCGCAGAAGTTGGTCAGGTGCGCTGGCAGTTAATGGGTGAGTTTAATATCCGTAATGCCCTCCATGCCATTGCCGCTGCGCGTCATGCGGGTGTGCCTGTGGGCGTTGCTTGCGATGCCTTGTCTCGTTTTGCAGGGGTTGCCAGACGCTTGACCTTATTATCGGATGTTAATGCTGATGTGTTGGTATACGAAGACTTTGCGCATCATCCGACTGCCATTGCGGTCACCTTGCAAGGCTTGCGTGCACGTTACCCTAATCGGCGTTTGATTGCTGTCGTTGAGCCTCGCTCGAACAGTATGCGCATGGGGGTGTTTAAGGATACCTTGCCAGCGTCACTTATCGCGGCTGATGTGGTGCTGATGTACCGAGATGCCAGTTGGGACTGGCAAATCCCAGAGTTTGCCTTTACGCAATCCTTAACCATTTGCCAAGGTTATGATGCCTTGTTAGCCAGTATCGCTGAACAGGCTCAAGCGGGCGATGTGGTCGTGTGTATGAGTAATGGCGGCTTTGGTGGTGTGCCTGCAAGGTTGGCTAGGCTAATAGCGTCGCCCATTAATTAATGGGGACTTCTAATAACCCACAAGGGTTGGGGGTCTGGGGGAAGGGGTGAATCAAAAAAGTTTATAACTCATTGTCTAATCCCTTCCACCAGAGGATAAATAAACTTGGGAGCGCTAAAAATCCTGCGAAGTGGGATTTTTAGAGGTTCCCTAATATTCAATATCGAGCAGCGTTGTCTTAATGCGCTTTGTGCTTTGTTCATCAAAGCTAACGCTGAGTGTTGTTCCATCTGTGCTAGGCATGACGGTTAGCTCAGCCCCTTTGGGTAAGTCGGCAAACAAAACAGCATCAGCAAGCGGGCGCTTTAAATGCGTTTCGATGACGCGATCCAAAGGACGAGCGCCCATTTTGGCATCAAAGCCTTTTTCGCTTAACCAATCGCGAGCTGCTTGCGATAGGTTAAGCGTAAAGCCTTTAACCGTGAGTAAGGCTTCGAGGGCGAAAATGGCTTTATCCACCACCTTGGGCATTACTTCGCGCGATAAAGGCGCGAAGGGCACAACGGCATCTAAGCGATTTCTAAATTCGGGCTTAAAGGTGTTGTCGAGCGCTTTTTGCATGCCGTGCGATTCACTGTCGAGCGCCATAAAGCCAAGGGTGTTGCGGTTGAGCTGATCGGCACCGACATTCGATGTCATGATTAAAATCAGATTGCGGCAATCGACTGTGCGTCCGTTGTTGTCGGTTAAACGCCCATCATCCATCACTTGTAGTAACACATTGAAAATGTCGGGGTGTGCTTTTTCGATTTCGTCGAGCAACAAGACTGCATGTGATTGCTTCAAAATTGCTTCGGTTAATAGTCCGCCTTTTTCGTAGCCGACATAACCAGGTGGTGCACCAATCAGGCGAGCCACACTGTGGCTTTCCATGTATTCCGACATGTCAAAGCGGTGTAGTGGAATCGATAGATGACTGGCAAGCTGTTTTGCCAGTTCTGTTTTGCCTACCCCTGTAGGACCTGTAAACAAGAAGCTGCCCCACGGCTTATTAGGTGCACGTAGTCCTGCACGTGCCAGCTTAATGGCATTAACCACATGCTCAATGGCTTTGTCCTGACCAAAAACCACGCGCGTTAAACTGCTATGCAGTGCTTGCAGTTGGGTTTTCTCATCGCTGGTGCTATCCGAAATCGGGATATGGGTTTGCGTCGAGAGTAGGGCGCGAATATCACTAGCGGTAATGCGGCTTTTACGTTTGTTTGCCGCTTTTGCCCGTTCATGAGCACCCACTTCATCGACCAAGTCAATGGCTTTATCGGGTAAATGGCGGTCGGTAATGTAGCGTGCAGACAGTTCAGCAGCAGCGGTTAGCGCGCCAAGCGTGTAATGTACCTGATGATGACTTTCAAATTTGTCTTTTAAGCCTTTTAAAATGGCAATGGTATCGCTCACACTCGGCTCTAACACATCAACTTTTTGGAAGCGACGATTGAGCGCTTTGTCCTTAGAAAAAGCCGTGCGGTATTCTTCGAACGTGGTTGCGCCGACGCATTTAATCGTCCCTTTTGCTAGAGCAGGCTTTAGCAGGTTCGCCGCATCCATGGCGCCGCCTTGTACACTACCTGCACCGACAATCGTATGGATTTCATCGATAAACAAAATGGCATTATCGACTTTTTCCAGTTGATTCAAAATCGTTTTAAAGCGCTTTTCGAAGTCGCCACGATAGCGTGTTCCTGCTAACAAGCCTGCTAAGTCGAGGGTGTAAATTTGCGAGTCGGCTAACCCCTCGGGCAGGGTGTTGTTTTCGGCTGCCAGCGCCAAGCCTTCGGCAATCGCTGTTTTACCCACACCAGGTTCGCCAACCAGCAAGGGGTTGTTTTTGCGTCGACGCAATAAAATTTCGCTAACCCGAAGAACTTCTTTATCTCGCCCAATAACAGGATCAATTTTGCCGTCGCGTACCAGTGTGTTGAGATGAACCGCGTATAAAGACAGCGCATCTTCGGGCGCATCTTTTTCGTCAGAGTCGCCTTTTTTGTGTTTTTCCCGGTGATGCGGATTGTCATCCTTGCGCAAGCCGTGGGCAATGAAACTGAGCATGCTGGCTTTGTCGGCACCATAGCGTTCGAGCAAGTCAACGGCTTGGCTTTCTCGCTCAGCATAAAGCGAGGCGAGTAGCCCTAGCGCGGTTACCTTTTGTTGTTGCATTTGTTGTGCATTGTAAATGGCGCGCTCGATCACGCGCTGCAATGCCATGGTTGGCATAGCCTCTTCTTCATCAACAGGGCGCTTTTCTTGTAATACCAGTAAATGAATGATTTGTTTTTTTAATGCGTCTCGATTGACCAAGCAGGCAGCTAAAGCTTCTTGAATGGCACTATGTTCGATCAGTAGCGAGAGAAGATGCTCCAGTGTAACGTAGGCGTGCTGTTGCTGTTGTGCAAGGGTAAAGGTTCCCGATAGCAAATGTTGAACGTCTTTTTCGAGCATTGACATAGCATTAGTCTCTTAGCGATGGTGTATTAGGTACGTTCAGGTTGCAGCGTGGCGAGTAACGGGTAGCCCTGCTCACGTGCATGTTGCAATACTTGTGTCACTTTGGTTTCAGCGATTTCTTTATAGTAGGTGCCACAGATGGCTTGTCCTTCTTCATGAATAATCAGCATAATGTCCGTTGCTTTATCAATCGGTTGTCTGAAGTATTTCATCAGCAGTTCGACTACAAAATCCATTGGTGTGAAATCGTCGTTGTGCAACACCACATCGTAACGACGGGGAGGCTGATATTGGGTCTGTTCGAGTAGTTCTGGATCTAATTGAGAGAGTGACATGATTATTCCACTGTAACTTTTGCGTAAAGATGCCCACCCGTCTGATGACGATCGGCTGGCAATCCTTTGAAGGGGAAGCGAATATAGCTGCCTACTTTCACTTCCTTAGCGATTTTAACTTTAAACAATCCCGTCGGTGCGTCGAAGTACATGTCGCCGCCATTTTGCCATAAGGTTTGCGGTACTTTTAACAGCATGTATAAATCGCCACCCCGAATTTTGAAGGCACTATGATGGCTAAGTTTGAATGAGACAACATAATCTCCTGCACGCCCACCGAATAAGCCTGGGAAGCCCTTGCCAGGAAAACGATATTGTTTGCCAGACAAGGCACTGCTATCGAACGGCACTTTGGCATTAAGGCTAGGAACCACAAAGTAACCTTCTTTGAGTAAACGAAACGCATACTTGAGTGTTAACGGATAGATCATATTACGATCGCGACCTGCAATGGTATCAGGCTCCCAGTGTCCAAAGGTTGTCTGGTTGTGTTCTCTCTGAGATCTCGCATCGTGTGGCGGTGACTTAGTTTGAAATCCTGACTGAGCACGTCGCAGTGCCGCTTGTTGTGCTGCCTGTTTGAGTGCATATGCTGCTGAGTCGTAACTTTGGCGATGACGACTGAGCACGTCGTAAGCTTCGGAAACTTCTTGAAAACGGCTTGTTGCCAAAGGATGACTACTCACATCGGGATGATACTGACGTGCTAACTTACGAAATGCAGCTTTAATGACAGAGAGCTCGCACGCTTGCGTCACGCCCAGAACGGCATAATAGTCTTTTTCTGCATCGAATAAGTCTGTCATGAATAAGTTTTAACCTGTTAAATAATAATATAATTTATTAATTAAATTAAGAAAATTTCTATTTAATCCATTTGTGCCTTTATTTTAACACAAAGAGATATTTCTAAAAACCCTAACGGGTCGGGGCATGGCTGATAGCGACGATTAGTTTTTGAAAGTCGATTGGTTTGCTCAAAAAATCATTCATTCCCGCTGCTAAACAAGCTTGCTGATCTTCATTAAAGACATTCGCCGTTAAGGCGATAATATGGGGTTGGCTGATGCCTTGTTGCTCACGAATGACTCTGGTTGCAGTAATGCCATCCATAACTGGCATTTGCATATCCATTAAGATGACGTCAAAAGCTTCTTGTTTGACCTTGTCTACCGCTTCTTGACCATTGACAGCGATGTCTGGAGTAATGCCTAATTTTTCAAGTAGTTTTGTTGCTAATAGTCGATTTACGGGATTATCCTCGACCAACAGTAAGCGAAGACCAACGAGCGATTCGATAGAAGTAACTTGCTCGGTTGTGCTTAACTGTGTTTTCTCTGTTGTTTTAGCGAGAGGCGCACTAAAAATAATATGAAATTGTGAACCTTTATTCGTTTCACTTTCAAGCCAAATTCTTCCATTCATTAACTCTGTTAGCTTGGCACAAATGGCTAATCCTAAGCCTGTACCACCATATTGACGTGTTGTTGAAGCATCGGCCTGACTAAATGCCGAAAAAAGTTTTTGCTGTGCTTGAGGCTCAATGCCAATGCCTGTATCTACAATGGTTGCATGAAGCTGCTCTTTTGTCTCTGTTTTGCTGAGCAATATCCGAATGCCGCCTTGATGGGTGAATTTGATGGCATTCGATATGAGATTAAAGAAAATTTGCCTTAATCGTGTCGGGTCTCCAATCACCGCATCTGAAACCGAATCATCAATTTCTGCACTGATGCTTAGACCTTTTTCTGCACACTGACTTTGAAAAATATCGACTAACTCGCTGACTAAATGACGAGGATTAAATGCAATCTGTTCCAGCACCATTTTACCCGCTTCGATTTTAGATAAGTCGAGAATATCATTGATGATGGTTAGCAGCGTTTGACTACTGCTTTTTAGAATTTGCGCGTAACGCCGCTGTTCGTCTTTAAGGTCACTATCAAGCAGCAAATTTGTCATGCCAAGAACGCCATTCATCGGTGTTCGAATTTCATGACTCATGGTCGCTAAGAAGTTGCTTTTGGCTTCGGTGGCTGTTTGTGCTTCGCGCAATGCCAGTGCAAGCTCTTCCGTTCTTTGTGCAATAATTTGTTCTAAATTGTCGGCTAGATTACGAAGCTCTTGATTGCTGTTAAAGAGCGCAAGGCTTTTTTCTTCTAGTAGCTTTTCGGCTTCTTTACGTGCGATACGCTCACGATCAACACGTCTCTGAAACTTAAGTTCAGTTGCTGAATTGGTTGTCGATTGCGTTTCGTTAAACATGTCAGAGTCTTTACTTAATGCTTCGTAATCGTAAACTTAGTGCTTTCTGCATCTAAATTTTCTCGTTCGATACGTAAGTTTTCGCCAAAGTGCTTAGCGCATCCTTTAATCAAGCCTAGTGCCAAATCAGAAAAGCATCGCGGAGATCGGTAAATCATGGTTAGGCTATCGCCATTTAGCTCACAATCAAATCTGGGTAGACGTGCGTCTGGGTAAAGTTTAAGTACCTCAACGTGAATCACTTGGTCAACGCTCATTAAAAAACTAAAGGCATCAGGTACGCCTTCAAAGAAATTCGGATAGCCTGCGTAGAACAAACTGAACATATTTTCGCCGAATATTTCGACCAAATCGCCAGCAGGAATTCCTGTTCTTTTTGAAAGTGCAACAACCATACTAATCATTTCGGTATGGTCGTACGAACCGACTGCGGTGTAAGCACCACCCGAAGGTAAATTGGCATCATCAATAATATCATCAACCATATCAGCCGAAAACTTATCTTCGACCATTTCTAAAAATGCGGTAAAAACCATGCCTTTCATAACAATAGACTCCTGCTTTTTAGGTTAAGGATTCGATAATGGCATTAAATGTCGCACTCGGACGCATTGCCGCTTCAGTCTTAGCTAAGTCTGGGTGATAATAACCGCCCATATCGACTGCTTTGCCTTGCGCTGCCGCGAGTTCAGCAACAATAGTTGCTTCTTGCGCTGCGAGTTGCGCAGCAACGGGCACAAAGCGAGCTTGTAGCTTGGCATCTTTTTTTTGTTTCGCCAAAGCTTGCGCCCAATAAAGTGCGAGGTAAAAATGGCTACCACGGTTATCTAACTGCCCCAGTTTACGTCCAGGCGATTTGTCTTCATCTAAAAACACGCCAATGGCAGCGTTAAGGGAATCAGCCAATACTTGTGCTTCGCTATTTTGTGTTTTGTAAGCCAAGTCTTCAATGGATACCGCTAAGGCCAAAAATTCGCCCAACGAATCCCAACGTAAGAAGCCTTCTTCGACAAACTGCTGTACGTGCTTGGGTGCAGAACCACCCGCACCTGTTTCGAATAGACCACCACCAGCCAATAACGGCACAATGGATAGCATTTTGGCACTGGTACCCAACTCTAAAATGGGGAATAGATCGGTTAAATAGTCGCGTAGTACGTTACCAGTCACCGAAATGGTATCTTGTCCTGCTTTGGCTCGTGCTAGGGTGGTACGAATCGCACCTTCGGGTGAGTCGATCGTAATATCTAATCCCTCAGTATCGTGCTGTGCTAAATAGGTATTTACTTTAGCAATGAGGCTGTTATCGTGAGCACGTTGTGGATCGAGCCAGAAAATCGCTGGCGTACCCGTAATTTTGGCACGAGTCACTGCCAGTTTTACCCAATCTTGTACCGCAATGTCTTTGGTCTGACACATGCGCCAAATATCACCCGCTTCAACGCTGTGTTCCATTAAGGTTGTGCCTGAGTTGCTATCAACCACACGTACCTTACCTGCAGCAGTCATCTCGAAGGTTTTGTTATGCGAGCCATATTCTTCGGCAGCTTGTGCCATGAGACCGACGTTAGGAACGGTTCCCATGGTTGTTGGGTTAAAAGCACCATGCTCTTTACAGAACGCGATGGTTTCTTGATAAATGCCCGCATAACAGCGATCAGGAATCATCATAATGCTGTCTTGTAGGTTGCCTTGTGCATCCCACATTTTACCCGAGCTGCGAATGGCAGCAGGCATAGAAGCATCGACAATCACGTTGCTTGGAACATGTAGGTTGGTAATGCCCTTGTCGGAATCAACCATTGCCAGTGCCGCTTGTTGTGCATAAACCGCTTGAATGTCGGCTTCGATGGCAGTGCGTTCAGTCTCGGGCAAGCTGGCAATTTTAGCAATCACGTCACCAAAGCCATTGTTGACATTAATGCCGAGCGCAGTGAAAGTTTCGTTGTGTTTGGCAAGTACATCTTTGTAATAAACTGATACCGCATGACCAAACATAATGGGGTCGGACACTTTCATCATTGTAGCTTTTAGGTGCAGAGACAATAGCACGCCTTCTGCTTTGGCAGCATCAATTTGTGTTTGGTAAAAGTCGCGCAAAGCAGACACGCTCAACACTGAGGCATCAATTGTCTCGCCTGCTTTTAGCGGGGTGCTGGCTTTTAACAGCGTCACAACACCTGTTGTATCGACATGCTCAATGCGTACATCGGTTGCATTGGGAACAACAACAGATTGTTCGCTGCCATAAAAATCACCTTCAGTCATAAATGCAACGCGCGTTTTTGAATCGCGAGACCATGCTCCCATGCTGTGCGGGTGCTTTTTGGCATATTCCTTAACAGGCGCTGCCACACGACGATCCGAGTTGCCTTCACGTAAAACAGGGTTGACGGCACTGCCTAATACTTTAGCGTAACGCGCTTTAATGTCTTTTTCTGTATCGTTTTTAGGGTCGCCAGGATAATTAGGTACAGCATAGCTTTGTGCTTGTAATTCGCTAATCGCAGCGACTAATTGCGGCACAGATGCACTAATATTGGGGAGTTTGATGATGTTGGCTTCGGGTTGTGTACAAAGCGTGCCCAGTTCGGCGAGGGCGTCGGCTTGTTGTTGTTCTGATGTAAGCGTATCAGAAAAGGTAGCCAAGATGCGACCAGCCAGCGAAATATCGCGTGTTTCGACACGAATGCGCGCTGCATTGCTAAAGGCTTGCACGATGGGCAGTAATGAGAAGGTTGCTAAGGCTGGAGCTTCGTCTGTCAGGGTGTAAATAATTTTTGCTTGTTGCGTCATTCTGCGTGCCTTAATCATTTTAACCCCCTCTCCCTTTGGGAGAGGGATGGGGTGAGGGTGTAAGTAATTATCGTTATTTTAGCAGTAAAGCCTGTAAACAGGCTAAATATTGCGCTTCATCAGGTGCTGTCTGATTGCGCTGTGCTTTCCAAATGGCTTCGCCCAAGCAGTCCATCATGCGGTGCTCGGCTTCGAGCGGTTCTTGTGTCTTGAGACATAGCTCGTGATAACAACGGGCAATGCCCTCGGGTCGATTGGTCGAAATCTGTTCGCGCAAGGCAAGGTGCATACCTAAATGCAAAAAAGGATTGGTGTCGCCTGATTCGACCGCCCAATCTTTTTGTGTGGCATCATCGTCCAAAATCGCTTTATGGTATTCTGGGTGTTCACTGATAACCCTAACCAACTGCTGTTCTAATGTGGTTACGGGCAAGCCCTTCTGGGCTTTTTGCCAACTTTCTTGGTAAAACTTACGCAGGGTGTTTCTATCAGAGCCAAACATCTTTAAAACCTATTACACTGCCATCTTGTTTAATGGTATTCATGTTGTTACATGTCACCCATGCTATCGTTCCAAAAGGTACCAAAAATGAAACTAAAAATTAAGCCGATAATGAATAGGCTATACCATTGTTTTTTTTGTTCGGGAGTTAACACGTTGATTTTTTTATCAATGAGTGTTTCACTTTGTTCTGGTAAGGGTTCACTTTGCTTAAAGTAAAAAATTAACAGACCTGTAATCGATGCCAGACCGACAATGTTAGCAAGCACGGTAGTGTGCATCCAAACGCCCAACGCAATGATGGCAAGCATGCTTAAAAAAAGCGGAAAAATAATTTTCATGTTTGAATCCAAGGTTATATAAGACTGATGTTTTGTAACATTTGTTTTTTAGCTAACGGAAGGGGTTTAATCAATGGGTTACATGCTGTTTTTCGTGGCCCCATTTCTTCAGACCTCCTGTTCGTTCGATTATTAGAAGCATTTTTTCTTATTTTATCGTGTTTAAGGGCTGATATGCAGCTTTTTTGCCATTCGTTTTGCGCATAACCAATTCATTATTATCGTTTTAAAGCAATTGCTCAAATGCTTCTAACGTGACGGGCTTACTAAATAAATAACCTTGATAATTATAGCAACCATTCGCAAGCAACATACTGCGCTGTTCTTCTGTCTCTACACCTTCCGCAATGACATTAAGATCGAGCGCTTTTGCCATAGCAATAATGGTTTTAACAATAATTTTATCGCTATGATCGATTGATATGTCTCGCACAAAGGATTGATCGATCTTGAGTTGATATAAAGGGAGTTGTTTTAAATACTGTAGTGATGAGTAGCCTGTACCAAAGTCATCAAGTGAAAAACGAATGCCTATTTTTTTAAGCGTATTCATAATATCAATGATTTCATTCAATTTATCTAGAAAAATGCTTTCAGTTAACTCGAGTTTAAGGTGTTTTGGGTCGATGTGATAGGTGTTAACAAGCGCTTCAACGCGCGGTATAAAATCGACCTGAAAGAACTGTTTAGCGCTGACATTAACCGCTAAGCTTAGGTGTTGTGTTTTTGGGTTTTTTTGCCACGCATGTAATTGAGCGCACGCCTGACTGAGCACCCAGTTACCGATTTCAATGATCATACCTGTTTCTTCAGCAATTGGAATAAACTGAATGGGTGGAATCACCCCGCGCTCTGGATGATACCAACGAATCAAAACCTCCGCCCCGATGATGTTGTTTTGTGCATCAACTTGACATTGATAATGCAGTTTAAACTCTTCTGCCACAATCGCTTTACCGAGTTGTTTTTCTAAATCAGCTGCAGCATTCAACTCGTCTTGCATATGTTGGTCAAAAACACGGTAGTTATTGCGCCCCATTTTTTTGGCTTGATACATAGCGATGTCTGCTTGCTTGAGCAAGTTTTCTCGAGATTCTGTAGCGCCATTAAATAAGGCAATGCCAATACTGGCGGTAATATTATATTCATGTACATTAAGCTGATAGGTTTGTGTCAGACTTTGCAACACATTTTTTGCCATATTCTGTGCTTCTTCACTCGCTTGTTGTGTGTCTGAGCTGAGCGCCTCGATCAGCAAAACAAACTCATCACCTCCCAATCTAGCAGCGATACTATGATGCAAGAGACACCCGTTAATGCGTTCGCTAACTTGGATAAGAAGCATATCACCAATATCATGTCCGAGCGTGTCGTTAAGGGTTTTAAAAAAGTCTAAGTCTAAAAAAATGATAGCGCCGTTTTGCTTGCTCTGTTTAGCCTTATTTAGGGCTGCGTCGAGCTGTTCTAGTAAAAAAGCTCTATTAGATAGCCCCGTCAACTGATCAAAAAAAGCAAGTTGATGGATTTTACGTTCTCGAACATGCAATCCATCGAGCATTTTATTGATTTGCTGTGCTAACAATGCTGCTTCATCTTCACCTTCCATCTGAATGCGTGCATCAGACCGTCCTGCTTGCACGGCATTGGTTACGTCTTGAATGAGATTAAGGCGGCGTGTTAAATAACGTCCCGTCATATTAGCAAACAGCAGACTGATTAATATGGCGATGAAGGTGTAAATCATGCCGTCTCGTTGTGTCTGAGCAATATCATCTGTTAGCGTATTTTGATTAATACCGATACGCACCCAACCGATTGGCTGTTTTCCTAAAAAGATAGGATTAAAAACATCAACAGATCCTTTCGTTTTTTCTGAATAACTCAATTTTATTTCTGTTGGCGTGTCATGCAGATAGCGTCCAACATATTGAGTGCTGTCATGTGCAACAATTTGACCCTGTAAGTCTAAAACAATGGCATAATCTAAATCGGGATAGCCACTGAGACCCTGAATAATTTCTTGTAAAGCGCTGTAATCACGCGAAGCGAGCCATGTTGAAGCGGACAGTGAAATATTTTGTGATAAGGCAATCGCGCGATTGGTGTTGGCAGTAATCATATCTGCTTGGTGTCGTTGGGTCACTTGCCATACAAACAAAGCCATCATTAAGCTGGTAATGAGCGATATACCCACAATCAACTGTTTGCGCAGGTTGCCAATAAAAAAAGACGTTATGTTATGTGACATTAGGGTTGTTCCACGTTGCGCACTTCTTTTTCAAAGCGCTCAATGTAATCTGCAACAATCTGATAGCGGTTGTTGTCGGCGGGATAAACGTTATTGGTTTCCATTAAGGATAAAACACGCTGTCCGTCGGATGATTCGGACAAAGAGAAAATAACTTCTCGAATTGCTTGTTGAATATCGAGTGGTAAGTCGTTTCTAAACATTAGGGCGTTGTTAATGAGTGATGTGGTTTGCCAAATCACTTTCAATTGATCTGCTTCTTGTGGATGCTCTTTCTGAAAGGTGCGCCAAGGTGGTGGCCAAGTCGCCCCTGCAACCGATTTGCCAAGGTAAACGTTCATAATAGAAGATTCTTGAGAGCCAACATAATGATTAATAATATCTGTAGAGATGCTGATACCACTTTCATGAAAAAAACGTTGTGGCATGATACAAGCTGCCAATGCTGTGTGAGAGGGGTAGCTAACGATTTTACCTTTTAGGTCAACAGGCTCATTAATTTCGCTATCTTTTCTTACCAAGATAATGCCTTTAAAGTCATCGGCATCACCCACCATTGCCACCACGTGATAGCCACTCTTCATTGCCTGAATGGTTTGCCACGGATTGGGTAATAAAATTTCGGGTTGGCGTAACCTGTATTTTTCTTCGAATGCTTGATAATCGCGAGAAGGTTCTAACTCAATACGAATATGTGGTATTTTCTGATTAAGATGATCAATTAAAGGCTGATAGGTTGCGCTTAATTTATGCGCATTATGCAGCGGGTGTACCGCCAAGTGATAAACAGGAAGCAGCGAAACATTTGGCTTATCGCTGTAGTTTAAAACATGTTTACTCGATTCTTCCTTGTCGCAGGCACTAACGAGTGTCACAAACAGTAGAAACAAAAAACGACGTGCGTTCATGTTCTTTCCCCAAAGCCTATTGATTATTTGATCGCTCTACGTAAATAACATGTCCTATATAACTAACACATCTAATCTTGATTTTAGCATAGAGAGCGGCGAAAAGGGGTATGAGGAGGGGCTTTTATCGATGGCTTAAGCAATATGGTTGCGTTTTTGCTCGCGTAACATAAAGCCATACAGTCCTTCGACCTTTTCTCGCGCCCAAGGGGTGCGGCGTAGAAATGTTAGGCTAGATTTGATGCTCGGGTCGAGCGCAAAGCAGCGAATGGGAATTTGGTAAGCCAATTCTTCCCAGCCAAAATAGGCTTCGAGTTCTGTGACCATCATTTCTAAGGTAATGCCATGTAGGGGGTTATGTGCTTGCGTTGCACTGGCGCTGTTATCTGGCATGCGTCACTCCTATTATTGAAGATTGTTATTGTACGGTAGGGTTTGCTGTAAGTAAGCTAAATGCAAGCAGGACTCTATCCATAGTTGGTGAAATTGGTTGGCAGTGTTGTTCAGTGCTGCAATGACGTTATGATCTGCTTTGCTTTGTTTGAGCTCGTCGCTAAACAAGCCCCATGCGTCGCGCCACAGCAAGGTAATTTGCTCGATGCTTTCTGGCAGGGGTTTGTGTTCTTGATGCCACAGCCAGCCAGTGTAAGCCAAGGCAACATCGTTCAGTAGTTTTGCGCTCGAGGCAGGATGCCAATGCATATCATCGGTCGGTTTGGGGTGGGGATGCTTACCTAAGGATTGTTGCAGGTGTGTTTGCCAGTGTTGATAAAGATGCTTGAGCCAAGGGGTGTAATCGACAAGCGTGTGAAGCTCTGTTTGTTGGCGAGGGTCGCGATCAACGGGCTGTTCATCGACATGATGAATCGCTTCGCTTGCTGCGGTTTGTTGGATTCTAGGCAATAACGTCGGAATATTGTACGCAGCCTGTTGCACAAGCTGCTGATAGACACCAATCGAGTTAATTGCCATTGGATTGAGCATATTACAGGGAGCCTCTAATAACCTAAAGGGGTTGGGGGTCTGGGGGAAGGGATGTACTAATATTGCCTGTAACCACTTGATTTAATTCCTTCCACCAGAGGAAAAATAACTTAGGTACACTAAAAGTTCCACGAAGTGGGTTTTTTAGAAGTGCCTTACATCACTTTTTGTGCATAGTCCGCTAAGCGTGAGCGTTCACCACGCGTGAGCGTAATGTGTGCGCTATGTTCCCAACCTTTAAAATGATCGACTACGTAGGTTAGACCAGAAGTCGTTTCGGTTAAATAAGGTGAATCGATTTGGGCAATGTTACCAATACAAACCAATTTGGTACCTGGACCAACACGGGTAATGAGTGTTTTCATTTGTTTCGAAGTCAGGTTTTGCGCTTCGTCAATAATAATGTATTTATTCATGAAGGTACGACCTCGCATAAAATTCATCGACTTAATTTTAATGCGTTGTTGAATGATTTCTTGGGTACTAGCGGTTTGCCATTTAGCTGCATTTTTGTCCTGTTGCGTTAACACTTCAAGGTTGTCCATTAATGCTCCCATCCACGGTGCCATTTTTTCTTCTTCCGTTCCCGGTAAAAAGCCGATGTCTTCACCAATCGGGATAGTGGCACGCGTCATAATGATTTCGCCATATCGCTTATCGTCTAGGGTTTGTGCTAATCCTGCAGCGAGCGCAAGCAAGGTTTTACCTGTGCCAGCAGGTCCAAGCAAGGTAACTAAATCAATTTCTGGATCCATTAAAAAGTTAAGCGCAAAGTTTTGCTCACGGTTGCGCGCATTCATGCCCCATACGCCATGATGGGGGCTGCGATAGTCGCGCGGATAACGTAATACGCTGCTGTTACCATCTTGACGTGCGACAATGGCAGAAAATCCCGCTTCGTCGGGAACATACAAGCATTCGTTAACCACCCACGGGTCTTCTTCTGGCGTTTCGACGCGATAATAGGTGTAAGCACCTTCTTGCCAAGAAGCGAGGTCAGCGCCACCGTTTTCAAAGTAATCTGCTGGCAATTCGCGCATACCCGTATAAAGCAGATCGGCATCTTCGAGCACGCTGTCATTAAAGTAGTCTTCGGCATGCAAGCCAACAGCCGATGCCTTAATACGCATGTTAATGTCTTTGGTGACTAAGGTAATTTGCGTATTTGGGTCTAGCTTCATGAGTGCCAAACCACATTTTAAGATGGTGTTATCGGCTTTTTGAGTCGGAAAAATATCATTAATCGTATTGTATTGTAAGGGACGCGTTTCAAAGTAAAGTTTGCCGAGTTGTCCCTTGCGTCCTTTGCCCATCGGTTTGCTGTTAACCAATCCTACATTAACAATCCGTGCCAAGGGCAGCCCCTGCTCAATTTCAGCTGCGCTGGCATCACCAATAAGGGTGTCCAGCAATCGATTGGTTTCGCGTACATTGCGAGAGATTTCTGAAACGCCTTTTTTATTCGCATCCAGCTCTTCGAGTACCACCATCGGGATAAATAAATCATGTTCATCGAAGGCAAGTAATGCCATAGGGTCATGCATTAACACATTGGTGTCTAAAACAAATAACCGTTTTCCGCTGATGCGTTTGCGCGTGCTAATCATGATAAGTTGCCTATATTTTGCTTAAACTGGATTCAGTTCCGTTAACGTTGCCAATACTGCCTCGACATGCCCTTTAACACTGACTTTACGCCATTCTGCACGTAAGATACCTTGTGGGTCAATTAAGAAGGTACTGCGTTCAATACCAATATACGTCCGTCCGTAATTCATTTTTTCTTTTAAAACATCGAATTGTTGACACAATATTTCTTCAGCATCGCTGATGAGTGGGAAGGTTAATTCAAATTTTGTCGCAAAGTTGTTGTGCGATTTAATGCTATCGCGCGATACACCAACAATTGTTGTGTTGAGTGTCTGAAAGGCTTCGATATTGGCTTGAAATTCGACACTTTCTTGTGTGCAGCCTGGCGTGTTGTCTTTTGGATAAAAATAGAGCGCACACCATTTACCGAGCAAATCAGCATTGCTCAGTTCGCCTGTCGGGTAAGCAGCAAGCCTAAAGGCTGCAATTGGCTGATTGAGTTGGTTTGGCATGTCTGGTTTTTCCTGCTTTTTTATTGACGATTCAATAGGTTAAGCGTCTGTTATTTTTGCAGACACTTGATAGCGTTTGAATTAAAACAGTAACATTTGTAATTTGCGACGACCTGCACGCACTAAGTCGGGCTGGCTTGGGTTAATCATATCAAATAACTTGAGTAAAGCGTGCTTGGCTGCACCATCGGCAAAGTTTTTATCTTGGCGGATGATTTGTAAGTACATCTCCATCGCATCATTGAACTGACGATCCAAAACGGCATAAGCAGCTAATTGGTACAGAGCGAGATGATTACTTGAGTCGGCTTTGAGCTGCACTGCTAATTCGCTAGGACTGGGCGCATCGGAAGTGATGGTGGCAAATGATAAGAGTTCGGCGATGGGTTTGCCTTCTTTAGATTCTTTCGCTTCTTTGCCAAGCGCGTTAAACAACTGATTGGCATCGGTAAGTCTGCCTTGAGTAATAAAAACACCCACTAAATCTAAATGGATTTTATAGTTTTCTGGCTCCTCGCCTGCTGCCTGAGTTAGTAATTCGATTGCATCATCCGCACGTCCTTCGTTGAGTGCCTGTTTAGCCTGGCTGCGTAAACTTTCTGAAGCGCGTGGTGCGATGTGTGGGTCGAGCATCGCACGAATCTTTGGCTCGGGTTGTGCCCCCATCTCGGTTTGAATGGCAACACCATCTTTGAACAGCATTAACGTTGGCAAACTACGCACACCATATTGTTGCGCTAAAGCTTGCTGCTCGTCGCTATTGACCAAAGCGAGCACAAATCCACCTGCATATTCAACCGCGAGCTTTTCGAGCAAGGGTTTGAGTTGGCGACAAGGCGAACACCAGCTCGCCCAAAAGTCGACCAGTACGGGTTTTTGAGACGATAGGTCGAGTAATTCGGCGAAGTTTTCTTGTGTTGCGTTAATAATGAAAGGGCTGTTGCTCATTTTTGTTATGCCTCAGTTAATGCTTTTAATTGATACAAAAGTTCTAACGCAGCTCTAGGCGTTAAGTCATCCACAGTGATGCTATCCAATTTTTCCACAATTGCATCCTTAGCGGGGCTGTTCGAAAATAACGAAAGCTGTGCTTGTTGCTCTTGTATGTGGGGACGGCTGCTCGTTTTTTCAAGCGGGTGTGCACTGGCTTCGAGCTGATGCAGGCGTTGTTGCGCGCGTTTGAGTACTGCTTCTGGCATGCCAGCAAGGGCGGCAACGGCGATACCATGACTTTGACTCGCCGCACCTTGTTCAATTTTGTGCAAGAACACAACTTTGCCATTGTGTTGCATAGCGCTGACATGGGCATTGAAGCAGCCCTTGTGCGTATTTTCTAAGTCGGTTAGTTCAAAATAATGGGTAGCAAACAGGCATAACGCGCCTAAGGTGATGACTTCTTCAGCAATTGCCCATGCTAGCGATAAACCATCGTAGGTCGAAGTGCCGCGTCCGATTTCATCCAATAAAATCAGCGAGTTTGGTGTGGCATGATGCAAAATATGTGCGGTTTCGCTCATTTCGACCATAAAAGTCGAGCGTCCACTGGCTAAATCATCACTGGCACCGATACGCGTAAAGATGCGGTCGATTTGTCCAATTTCTGCCGATTGAGCAGGCACAAAACTCCCCATGCACGCCAAAATCGCAATAATGGCGCTTTGGCGCATGTAGGTCGATTTACCGCCCATATTCGGACCTGTAATGAGCATCAGACGTTGTGCCTCATTCAGTTGTGTGTTGTTGCTAATGAAGGGTTCGCGTAAGACACTTTCAATCACAGGATGACGACCGCCTGTAATGGTCAGTCCTCTTTTATTATTAAAGCTAGGACGATGCCATTGAAGGGCTAAAGCGCGTTCAGCAAGTGTGCTAATCGCATCACATTCTGCTAGCGCGTTAGCAATAGGGGTAAGCACAATCAGGTGTTGCTGACATAACGCAATCAGCTCTGCATAAAGTGCGCGTTCGCGGGCTAAAGCTTTTTCATCGGCTTGTAGCACTTTGGTTTCATGGGCTTTTAGCTCTGGTGTGATATAGCGCTCAGAGTTTTTGATGGTCTGACGACGAATATAGTCATCGGGTAACACAGTATCATCACTGCGTGAAATTTCGATATAAAAGCCATGTACACGGTTATAACCCACCTTAAGGGTGTTAATTCCCGTACGTTCGCGCTCGCGTGTTTCCAGTGCCAGTAGATAATCGCCACCATCTTTTTGCAGGCTGCGCCATTCGTCCAATTCAGTATCGTATCCTGCTGCAAAAACGCCCCCATCACGAATCAATAGCGGCAAGCTTTCTGCTAATGCACGGTTAAGGTGCTGTTGCAGTTCGGGCTGGGGGACAAGTTGTGCTGCCAGTGCTGCGAGGGCAGGTTGTTGACTCAATAGGCTTTGTAATGTGGGTAATTGAACAAGCGTTTGTTCGATTTGACGCAATTCGCGAGGGCGCACACTGGCAAGGGCGACGCGCGTTAAAATACGTTCTAGGTCACAACACAAGCCCAAAGTTTCTCGTGTTTTCTCGAGTTGGCTCTGATCTTGCACAAAGCAGCTTACAGCATCTAGTCTGGCATTAATGGCTTGCGCATTGCGCAATGGCTGATGTAGCCAACGACGTAGTAAACGACTGCCCATCGCGGTTTGACAACGGTCGATAACCGATAGCAACGTATTGCTATTACCGCCCGATAGATTGGTATCTAGTTCTAAATTGCGGCGGGTGGTGGCATCGATCAGTAAATAGTCATCGAGCGCATAGCTGTGAATGCTACTAACATGCTCAAGTGTCTGTTGATGACTATGTTGGGCATAACGCAAGGCAGCAGCAGCTGCGCCTGTGGCAAAAGGCATGGTTTCTAGTCCAAACGCATGAAGGTTGTGTACCTTAAAATGCTGACATAAGCGCTCTTTTCCCTGTGTCGCATCGAAATGCCACGCAGAATAGGGGCTGATCGCTGGGTTGTTCACGAGATTGTCAGGTAACACCAGTGTTTCTGGCCAGAGGATTTCAGCGGGTTGTAAGCGTGATAGCTCGTTCGCTAATGCGGTTGTAGAAATTTCGGTGGCATAAAAGCGATTGCTACTGATATCGAGTACGGCAATGCCTACTGTTTCTTTATGTGGGTTGAGTGCAACGAGTAAACAGTCGCGCTTGTCTTCTAATAATGCATCTTCTGTTAACGTGCCTGGGGTGACAATGCGCACCACCTTGCGCTCGACAATGCCCTTGCCTTGACCTGGCTCGCTGACTTGCTCGGCAATGGCAACCGAACGTCCGAGTTTCACTAGTCTTGTTAAATAGTTTTCGAGCGTATGCACGGGTACCCCAGCCATCGGAATGGGGCTACCAGCTGATTGTCCACGATGGGTCAGTGTTAATTCGAGCAGTTGTGCTGCTTCTTTGGCATCGTCATAAAACAATTCGTAAAAATCACCCATACGATAGAGCAAGAGTTTGTCAGCATTTTCCGCTTTGAGCGCAAAATACTGTTGCATCATCGGGGTGTGAGCGGGGGAAACGGGTGTTTTGGTCATGATTTTTTATGGTATTTGTTTAGACTAATGTGATCATTTTAACAAAAATCGTGATACAGCTCATATTTGTTATTTTATTCTGATGATTTATTGCTTATTGACTTGCCATATTACTCAGTCGTGACGCATCATATTAACTATATATTGAGGACTTCTAAATAATCTACAAGGGTTGGGGGTCTGGGGGAAGGGGTGTACTAAAATAGCATGTAACCCATTGATTAATCCCTTCCACCAGAGGACAAATAAACTTGGGGAAGTCTAAAAACAAGCGTAGCGAGGCTTTTAGAGCTTCTCATAACTAACGAGTGTATGTAATGCGAGAAAAAATTTTACAAAAAGTGACAGAGCTATCTCAAGCCTTATTAAAAGCAAAGGTCATGGTTGCAACAGCTGAATCTTGTACGGGTGGTATGGTCGCAGAAGCATTAACAGCTATTGCGGGTAGTTCGGCGTGGTTCGAGCGAGCTTTTATTGCTTATAGTTACGAGTCGAAATATGAAATGCTCGGCGTGCATCCTTTAACGATTCAAGAGCATGGCTCTGTGAGCAAGCAATGCGTCGAAGAAATGGCAATTGGTGCGCTGCAAAATGCACATGCACAGCTAACGGTTGCGATTTCTGGTATTGCAGGACCTGATGGTGCTTCGGCAGGTAAGCCAGTCGGTACGGTATGGATTGCTTGGGCAGGTCAACATATGTCTGTCGTGTCACAGCGCTTTCAATTTGATGGTGATCGTGATTCGGTTAGGGAGCAAGCGACCCTTGCTGCTTTAGAAGGGATGTTGGATCGCTTGCGGCATATCGAATGAAAAGAGCTGTTAACAGAAAGTCATACCCGCTAACACGGAAATCTATTTCCTTTGATTATGATAGACCCTCGCATCCGAGAGGATGATGAAAGGTAGTTTTTAGAGTTTCGTATTAGCCCATTGTTTCGTTTTATGCGATAATTTGCGATTGCAAAAGACACGCTTCGTCTTACGTGTGCTTCCTTAACTTGGCAGGAGAATATTCAACCGATGGATGAGCAAAAAAAACAGGCACTTAGCGCCGCTTTGTCACAGATTGAAAAGCAATTTGGTAAAGGTTCGATCATGCGTTTGGGCGATGGTACTGCCATGCGCGATATTCAGGTTGTTTCCACTGGTTCATTAGGGTTGGATATTGCGCTAGGCGCTGGCGGTTTGCCGCGTGGTCGTATTGTTGAGATTTACGGACCAGAATCGTCTGGTAAAACAACATTAGCGTTACATATTGTTGCCGAGATTCAAAAAGCGGGCGGTACAGCCGCTTTCGTTGATGCCGAGCATGCATTAGACCCAAGCTATGCTGAAAAGTTAGGGGTTAACCTAAAAGAACTGCTGATTTCTCAGCCAGACAATGGTGAACAAGCCCTTGAAATTACTGATATGCTGGTTCGCTCTGGTGGTGTTGAAGTCGTCGTGGTTGACTCGGTAGCAGCATTAACCCCTAAAGCTGAAATTGAAGGCGATATGGGTGATTCTCATATGGGGTTACAAGCGCGTTTGATGTCGCAAGCGCTGCGTAAACTGACAGGTAGTATCAGTCGTACCAATACCTTAGTGATTTTCATTAACCAAATTCGTATGAAAATTGGTGTGATGTTCGGTAGCCCAGAAACAACGACGGGTGGTAATGCGCTGAAGTTTTACGCTTCTGTTCGTTTAGATGTGCGTCGTATTGGCGCGGTCAAAAAAGGCGAAGATATTTTGGGCAACCAAACCAAAGTTAAGGTTGTTAAAAATAAAATTGCACCTCCATTTAAAGAAGTTGAATTTGAAATTCTGTATGGTGAAGGCATTTCGCGTGAAGGCGAAATTATCGATTTAGCATCGGATTTAAAAATCATTGATAAATCAGGTTCTTGGTATAGTTATAAAGGTGAAAAAATTGGTCAAGGTAAAGACAATGTGCGCCAACACCTTAAAGCAAATCCAGAATTAATGGCTGATTTAGACGCACAAATTCGTGCCATTAAGTTGCCAACAGCCAACACGACGTCTGGTGATGGTGCAGCCTGATTGTTATCAGCAGGTTAAAAATAAAGCCGTGCAGCTGCTTGCTATTCGTGAGCATGGCTCGGCTGAGTTAGCGCGCAAGCTTAAACAAAAACACCCCGATTGTTTTGATGTGATTGATGATGTGCTCGCTGAATTGGAAACGATTGGCTATTTAAATGAAGTGCGGTATGTCGAAGCCTTTATCCGTAAAGAGCAAGCACTTGGGCACGGACTTCATCGCATTAAAGCTGCCTTGCGTGAAAAAGGTGCCGATGAACATTGTGTCAGTGATGTGCTCGCTGCCGATGAAACCGATTGGATTCAACTGGCGCGTCAAGTCAGAGTTAAAAAATTTGGAGAAGCACTACCAAACGATCGGGTGGAAAGTGCGGCACAAATGCGATTTTTAAGTTATCGTGGTTTCGATAGTGACACGATAAGATATGTATTAAAAAATTTGAGTGATGATTGATGAAAAACCTAACCTCTGCACAAATTCGCGATACTTTTTCTGGCTATTTTGCTGAAAAAGGTCATGCGTCTGTCCATTCTTCTCCCGTTGTTCCAGGTAACGATCCGACGTTACTCTTTACCAACGCGGGCATGGTGCAGTTTAAAGATGTGTTTTTAGGTCAAGATAAGCGCGCGTATAACCGTGCCGTTAGCGTTCAGCGTTGTATTCGTGCAGGTGGTAAGCATAACGATTTAGATAATGTCGGTTACACAGCACGTCACCATACCTTTTTTGAAATGCTCGGCAACTTCAGTTTTGGCGATTATTTTAAGCGTGATGCGATTTTTTCTGCGTGGGAATTGTTGACAAAAAAACTAGAGATTCCAGCGAGCAAGCTGTGGGTAACCGTTTTTGAGGATGATGACGAAGCTGCAGAGATTTGGCTAAACGAAGTGGGTGTGCCTGCTGAACGTTTATCGCGTTGTGGTGCTAAAGATAACTTCTGGTCGATGGGCGATACAGGTCCTTGTGGTCCTTGCTCCGAAATTTTCTACGATCACGGTGAAGCCGTTGCGGGTGGTCCACCAGGTTCACCTGATGCTGATGGTGATCGCTATATCGAAATCTGGAACTTGGTATTTATGCAGTTCGACCGTTCAGCTGATGGTACGTTAACACCTTTACCGAAACCTTCAGTCGATACAGGGATGGGATTGGAGCGTTTAGCCGCGGTATTGCAGGGCGTTCATAGCAACTACGAAATTGATACTTTTGTGACTTTAATCGATGCTGTGCGCGCTTTTGCACCACAAACGGATATTAAACATCCCTCGTTGCGCGTGATTGCCGACCATATTCGTAGCACCAGTTTTATGATTGTCGATGGTGTCTTACCTTCGAATGAAGGACGTGGTTATGTTTTGCGTCGTATTATTCGTCGTGCCTTACGTCATGGTAACAAGCTGGGTATCACAGGACACTTTTTCCATCAATTAGTTGCGCC
>DZAT01000001.1:0-12257 GCA_022736205.1 Thiomicrospira cyclica | reverse complement strand
GTCATGGTAACAAGCTGGGTATCACAGGACACTTTTTCCATCAATTAGTTGCGCCGTTAGTGGCAACGATGGGTGAGGCTTACCCCGAACTGAAAGATGCGCAAGCACGTGTCGAAAAAGCTTTGTTGCAAGAAGAAGAACGCTTTGCCATTACGCTTGCCAATGGGATGAAGTTGCTCACGGAAGCCTTGGCACAACTTCAAGGTACAGAGTTGTCGGGTGAGTTGGTGTTCAAACTTTACGATACCTACGGCTTCCCAGTTGACCTAACCGCTGACGTAGCGCGTGAGCATAATCTGACTTTAGACGAAGCAGGATTTGAGCGCGAAATGCAAGCGCAACGCGAACGCGCTCGTAAAGCCAGCAGCTTTGCCACTGGCGAGGCGGGCGTTACTGATTTCCATCAAGCAACAACCTTTGTTGGCTATGATACCGATTGCATAGAGGTTAGCATTGCAGCGCTATTTATCGGTGGTGAGCGTCGATTCGATGTTGCAGCGGGTGAACAGGCATTAGTGGTGCTCAATCAATCGCCATTTTATGCCGAGTCGGGCGGTCAGGTAGGTGATACAGGCAGTTTAACCTGCGGTATGAATTCTGCTGCAGTTATCGACACGCAAAAGCAGGGCGATATGTGGGTACATCGCGTTGATGTGACTGCGGGAACGCTCAGCGAAGGCATGATGCTCACGGCTCAGGTCGATGCAACGGCACGCGCAGCGGTATCGCGTCATCACTCGGCAACGCATTTATTGCATGCCGCGTTGCGTAGCGTGTTGGGTGAACACGTCGAACAAAAAGGTTCTTTGGTTAATGCGCAAGGATTGCGTTTCGACTTTTCTCATGGTGAATCGGTAACACAAGCACAAATCTATGCCATCGAAGCCATTGCCAATGCTAATGTGGTGCGTAACCTACCAGTTGATATTCAACAAATGTCGATTGATGCGGCTAAAGCTAAGGGCGCGATGGCGCTCTTTGGTGAAAAGTATGGCGATGTGGTGCGTGTTGTCGACATGGGTGATGCTTCAATCGAATTGTGTGGTGGTATTCATGTGCGCCAAACGGGCGAAATTGGTCTAATTAAAGTTGTTACCGAAACAGCAGTGGCTTCTGGCGTGCGTCGTATCGAAGCGGTTGCTGGCTTGCAGGCGATGCAAACCGTGCAACAGCAAGACGCGCAACTTGCTGCCTTATCGGGCAGTTTAAAAGTATCGCGCGATAAAATTAGCGAACGTATTGATGCGATGGCTGCGCAAATTAAGGCATTGGAAAAGCAAGTCGAAAACGCGAACTTAGCAGTTGCCTTGGCCAAAGTACCCGAATTAATGGCAGGTGCCCATAGTCTTGCGATGGGTAAATTGATTGTGGCGCAGTTGGCGGATATTGATGCAAAAGCTTTGCGCGAGTTAGCAGAGCAGCTACGCGATAAGTGTCAGCCAGCCGCTGTGGTATTAGCCAGTGTGTCGGGTGATAAAATCACGCTCGTTTCAGCAGTGAGTAAAGCCTTGCATGCGACTGTTAAAGCGGGTGAAGTGGTTTCTGGCTTGGCGGTTGCTGTCGGCGGTAAAGGCGGTGGTCGTCCTGATTGTGCGCAAGCGGGCGGTTCCGATATTGCTGCGTTACCAGTAGCTTTGGCAAGCGTTAAAGAAATGCTAACGGCAAAAATGATTTAAATTTGTTTGGGAAGTAGTAAGTAAAAATGGCACTCATCGTACAAAAATATGGTGGCACGTCAATTGGTACAGTTGAACGTATCCAAAATGTGGCTAAAAAAATTAAGAAGTGGCGTGAGCTGGGTAATGATCTGGTGATTGTTGTTTCTGCAATGTCGGGTGAAACCAATCGTTTGATGGGCTTGGCGCATCAGATTAGCGATAAACCGAATCCTCGTGAGTTAGACATGATTCTGACTACAGGTGAGCAAGTGACCATTGGTTTACTCGCCATGGCGTTGGAAGCCGAAGGTGTTCCTGCGATTTCATTCACAGGACAGCAAGTGGGCATTGTGACCGATCAGTCCTTTAATAAAGCGCGCATTCAATCAATCGACGACAAAAAAATTCGTGCCGAATTAGATGCGGGCAAAGTGATTGTGATTGCGGGTTTCCAAGGTGTCGATGAAGCGGGTAACTTAACGACGCTGGGTCGTGGTGGTTCTGATACTACAGGGGTTGCTTTGGCTGCCGCGTTGAAAGCAGACGAATGCCAAATTTATACCGATGTCGATGGTGTTTATACCACTGATCCGCGTGTTGTGCCTAAAGCGCGTCGTTTAGATCGTATTTCGTTTGATGAAATGCTGGAAATGGCAAGTTTAGGTTCTAAAGTGTTGCAAATTCGCTCGGTTGAATTTGCCAGTAAATATAAAGTGCGTTTACGCGTATTATCGACCTTTGAGGAAAACCCTCAGGGTACACTGATTTGTTCTGAGGAAGAATTGATGGAAAATCCTGTTATCTCTGGTATTGCATTTAGTCGTGATGAAGCGAAATTAACGGTTTTAGGTGTGCCTGATCGTCCTGGTATCGCTTATGCGATCCTGAAGCCGATTTCGGAAGCTAATATTGAAGTGGATATGATTATCCAGAATCAATCCATTGCTGGCACAACGGACTTTACCTTTACTGTGTCGCGTAATGATTGCGCGAAAGCCTTAGCGATCTTAAATGAGCACGCGACCGAAATGGGTGCGAAAGAAGTGTTGTCTGACATGGGTATCGTTAAAGTGTCTTTGGTCGGTATCGGTATGCGTTCGCATTCAGGTGTGGCTGCGCGTATGTTTGAAGTGCTTTTCAATGAAGGTGTTAACATCGAAATGATTAGCACAACAGAAATTAAAATTTCGGTTGTTATTCGCGAGGGTGAGTTAGAAAAAGCGGTTCGTTCGTTGCATGCCGCATTCGACTTAGAATAAAAGGAATAGGGCTTGTGTTTAAGACACAAGCCGCTTATAATAGCTGGACTACTTGAGGTGAGTTGGCCGAGTGGCTGAAGGCACACCCCTGCTAAGGGTGCATAGGCTTATACCCTATCGAGGGTTCGAATCCCTCACTTACCGCCAAGTAGTTAATTTTTTTTGATTCAAGTAAGTTGAAAAGAAATTAAAAAAGACTTGACTGAAATAGCAAATCAGTTATAATAGTCGGATAAGTTAACGCGCTCGTAGCTCAGCTGGATAGAGCATTCGGCTACGAACCGAAAGGTCAGGGGTTCGACTCCCTTCGAGCGCACCAACTAAAAACCCCGTATACTCAAGTAGTTACGGGGTTTTTTTATGCCAAATGATTATCTTAAAATAACCTAAAACAATCGTCTTCCCACAAAATTTCCCACATCAAAACTACTTCTGTTAATCAGCGTGCAAAAATGACCACTTTATAGGGTAAAACAGCATCCAATTTTGACTATAGTGAACCCTATATTTTGAAAAAATTATCGATTTGATTTAAGATGGTAACTATTAGAAAAAAGCTCGCAAGGCATTCAGCAAAGAAACCAAAGCCAAGGTTGCGTTAGAAGCGGTCAAAGTAATTAACGTTTAACAATTATGGCGTTTTTGATGTAATGGAATGAGTTAATAGTAGAGGTGTAATAAAGCTATTTTGATGTGATTAGATGTTCTAGTATGAGGCTAGGTGTTGTGGTTTAGTGTCCCATAATTCCCCCATAGGGCAAAAATTGAGAGCTTTTTAAAATGGTTTGATGTGTAAGTGTTTGATTTTAATGGGGTGAGTAATGGGGATCGAACCCACGACACCGGGAATCACAATCCCGTGCTCTACCAACTGAGCTATACCCACCATAGAGAGTTTTTTATTTTTAACAGCAGGAGCATGGCGCACCCGGCAGGAATCGAACCCGCAACCGCTCGCTTAGAAGGCGAGTGCTCTATCCGATTGAGCTACGAGCGCGTATCTGCAATCATTGAAATTTATTGGTCGGAATAGAGGGATTCGAACCCCCGACCACCTGTACCCAAAACAGGTGCGCTACCAGGCTGCGCTATATTCCGATTCAACCCGTGTATTTTATGCGTTGCCTGTCGTGATGTCAAGCCTTTAGCCGTTAAAATAATGGTTAAAGGCTTTTAATTGTTATGGTGTGTTGGTTTTGTCTTTAGTAATGCGCTTTCTATTTGCACTGCCGCTTGACGTGCACGCTTTGCAAGGTCTGGGCTGGTTGATTCGCTTGCCAGCAATAACCAATGCAATGCTTTCTTTGTGTTTTGTTCGATACCACGTCCATTTGCATACATGAGACCGAGTAAAAGTTGTGCTTCTGGCTCACCTTCAGCCGCCGCCTTTTGATAGTAAGAAACAGCCCGTTCATCATTTTGCGCAACACCTCGTCCAGAGGCAAACAGAAGACCAAGTTGATAAGAAGCAGGCCCATACGTTTGGGCGGCGGCTTTTGTGAGCCATGCCGCTGCTTGTCGATCATCTTGTGGCACACCTTCACCTTCGCGACACATCATGCCTAAGTAATACTGAGCATCTTTATCGCCTTGTTGCGCTGCCTTTTGAAACCAATAAGCCGCTTTATGATCATCCCGAGCAATGCCTTCTCCGCTACGATACATCCAACCCATCGTCATTTGCGCACGAATATCGCCTTCTTCGGCAGCACCCAAAAAAAGCATTTCGAGTAATGATCCAGATGATAGCATTTCAAGTTCAGACATAATTTTTTCCAACAACGATTAGAATGAAAAGAAGATAAATAGGCAAAATTTAAAAACAAGCCAAGCAAGGCTTTTAAGTGTTCCCAGTGCTACTGGCAAGTTCCATCCAGTCTTCTTCTGCTAAGGCATCTTTAATGCGTTCAGACAGTCGTAAAAAATCAGCTTCAGACATGCCAATAACTTGCATGCGTTCTGTAACGAAGCCATTGAGTACACCAGGGGTTGCTTTATCGACCCCATTGTCAAACCCCATATAACCAGCCATGCTCTCTGCCAACAGCACCATATCAGCGATTGGTTGTTGTGCCAAAGGTAAGCGAGCAGGAAAATGATGCCCAGCAACAGCCATAACCATATTATCCGTAAAACCCCAATATTTAAGCAGTGCAGCACCGATAACCGCATGGGTTGTTCCCAGCCGTTTGTGCTCTAAGCTTGCTTGAGATTCTTGACTGGTCTTAAGTTCATCGACAACGCGACCGAACGCTTCATCATTAAGTTTATCTAACAATAGACATCCCACTTCGTGCGCTAATCCGAGTAAAAATGCCGTTGGTGCGTCACATACACGCATTTTTTTATGCCGATATAACCAAGCAGAAATTTCTTTTGCCGCAAGCCCCGAAACAAAGGCATGCATCCAGAAGGTTGCCATAGAAAAGTTTTTGGGTTTTTCGAAAGAGTGGGTGTAAGCAACAGCAAATGTTAATGCCCGTGTTTCGGCGAAACCTAAACGCATGACCGCTTCGCCAAGGTCTTTTGGGGGCTGCGAACCGTAACGAAAACCACTTGCTGATTTCATAATGCGTGAAAACGTATTTAAATCGGCAGATAAAATAGAAACAACTTCATCAATACTCACTGATGGCGCATTCAACGCGCTGTCAAGTTTACTGATAACGCCAGGAAACATCGGCAGCGCCCTGCGATCACTCAGTGATTTTAAAACACTGGCACTGGATTGTTTAGAAGGTGTTTCTTGTTTTTCTTGCATTGTAAAGACTGCCTTTGACGATAGATGAATCCGATCATTTTAACGTAGTTTACGTTGATTTTTATGTAATGACAAGTACGTATTTTAGCCGTAATTTTAACGTTTTAAATTATGACTAATTGTGCGTGCCTTTTCACGTTGCCAGTCTTTATCTTTCTCACTTTGACGCTTATCGTGTGTTTGTTTGCCTTTTGCCAAACCGATTTCTGCCTTAACATGAGGACCCTTCCAGTAAAGCTTCGTAATAACGCAGGTATAACCTTTTTGTTGAACTTTGCCCAATAGCTTACTAATTTGGTGACGATGAAGCAGTAACTTGCGGATGCGTTGTGCATCAGGTCGAATATGGGTTGATGCAGATGTCAGTGGTGAGAAGTGTCCGCCAAACAAAAAAGCTTCGTTGTTGCGAAATAGCACATAACTTTCGCGCAATTGTACGCGTCCATCACGGATGCTTTTGACTTCCCAGCCCTCAAGAACTAACCCCGCCTCAAAGGTTTCTTCGATGCTGTAATCATGATAAACCTTTTTATTCTGGCTTATCATCGCGGATGTGTTTTGTTTTTTATTATCTTTTGTCATAATTCTATTGTTCTATAAATGATGTAAGGATGGGGTTGTGCGACAGATACACAAAAGTCTTCTAATGCCTTATAGTAGCGCAAAAATTTATGCGGTGGTTGAAGATATTGCATCCTACCCAGAATTTTTGCCTTGGTGTGGTGGTTCACGCATTTTAGCGCAAGACAATCAGTGTGTCGATGCAGAAATTGTGATCGCTAAAGGTCCTGTTCGGGTTGCGTTTGCCACGGTTAATCAATTATTTGCGAATGAACGCATTGATATGCGCTTAAAAAAAGGTCCTTTTAAGCAATTGAGTGGTTTTTGGTTGTTTGAACCTGTTGGCGAAGATGCATGTCAGGTAACTTTAAAGCTTAATTTCGAGTTTAATAATGCCTTGCTGGCAATGACAGTCGGTGCTGTGTTCGAACAAGTCATTGGTTCTTTAATTGATGCTTTTCTGGTAAGAGCAACAACGTTATATGGAAAATAATATGATAACTGTTGAAATTGTGTATGCGTTACCACGCCAGCAGATTGTTGTCGAAGAGCAGGTTGCGCTCGGTTCTACTGTGGGTGATGTGTTAAAGGCTTCTAAAATTCATGGACAAGTGCCAGATTTGCACATAGTTGATGGTAAGGTGGGTATTTTTGGTAAGGCGGTTAAGTTATCACAGCCACTCAAGTCGGGCGATCGCATCGAAATTTATCGTCCACTTATTAATGATCCCAAGGAAGCAAGAAGGAGAAAAGCCGCTGAAAGTGCGGCTTAAAAAACAGTAGGACACATCTAAAACCCCGTCGTTCCTGAGAAAGCGGGAATCTATCTCATTGATTTCATGGATATCTGCCTACGCAAGGATGACGAAAGGGTGGTTTTTAGAGATTCCCCTTGCTTCAAGACTGAGACCAACGGGTAAGATAACCTTTTTCATCAAACTCAATGATCAACATCTTGATTTTGTCGGTTTGGAAGTTGGCATCGCTAGAGTGAAACACATATTCCCAACGATTCGTTTTAAATGATGATACGTTGGCAGGCGGTCCGATAAGTTTGCGAACTTGATCTTGTGTGAGTCCGTTTTGCAAGTATTGTAAAGTTTCAGGTTCAATTAAAATGCCTTGATCGACACGAATGCGATGAGCATTGACGCAGGCAGTTAAGGTAATCAGTAGTAGGGTTGTAATCAGTAAACGCATCATTGAAAAGGGTGCCTATTCGGTGTGTTGGGTAGTTTAGTCATTCATATTGGGCTAAACTATACATCAAAGTATATTGGATTGCCATAAACAAGGAAGTTTTGCATGAAGCAGACAGCAGATCTGAGAAAAGTCGGGCTAAAAGTAACCTTGCCAAGGCTAAAGATTTTAGAAATTTTAGAGGGTGCTGGTGAGCGGCATCATTTGACTGCTGAGGATGTCTATCGCATTCTGATTGAACAGAATGAAGAAGTCGGCTTGGCAACGGTTTATCGGGTGTTAACGCAGTTTGAAGCTGCGGGCATTGTGCGACGTTTGAGTTTCGAGAACAATATTTCGACGTTTGAACTCGATACGGGCGACAATCATGACCATATCGTTTGCTTGGGTTCAGGCGCGGTAGAAGAGTTTGTTGATTCTATTATTGAAGATCGCATCAAGGTGATCGCTCAGGAAAAAGGTTATGATTTGTCTTGGCACAATTTAACCATTTACGGCAAGAAAAAGTGAAGGGTATGATGAGTTGTTTAGAGGTCGGACTTTGTGCGTGAGTGGGCTGTTAAAGATTTTGATTATGCGTTGCCAGAAACATTAATTGCTCAGTATCCACTAGAGAATAGAACGTCTAGCCGATTATTGGTTGTGCCTTGTCAAGGCGAACTTCGTGATGATGTATTCTCTGCATTGCTGGATCATTTACAGCCTAATGATTTGTTGGTGCTCAATAACACACGCGTGATTCCAGCGCGTTTGTTTGGACAAAAATCGAGTGGTGGTCGCTTCGAGATGCTGATTGAGCGGTTACTAGACAATCAGCGTGCTTGGGTTCATTTGCGCGTGAGTAAAAAGCCTGCGCCAGATAGTGTGTTATTGCTCGATGGCGGTATTCAGGTGCGTGTGCTTGGGCGGGAAGATGCCTTGTTTTTGGTTGAGTGGTTAACAGATGAGTCGCCATTTGCCTTCTTAGAGCGCATCGGGCATTTACCTTTGCCGCCTTATATTGAACGCAGTGATGAGCTGAGTGATAAAACACGCTATCAGACGGTATTTGCACAAGAGGCAGGTGCGGTAGCAGCACCCACAGCGGGGTTGCATTTTAGTGATGACTTGTTGAATTCGATTCGTGCCAAAGGGGTGCAAACAGCAACCTTAACCTTACATGTCGGTGCGGGGACTTTTCAACCTGTTAAGGTTGCGACCATTCGTGAGCATAAAATGCATTTTGAGCGAGTTCATGTGTCGTCGGAATTGGTAGAAAAAATTGCACAAACGAAGGCGGCTGGTGGGCGTGTGGTCGCTGTGGGTACCACCGTTGTTCGTGCCTTAGAAACGGCCGCATTGTCGGGCGTTCTTGCGCCGTTTTCGGGTGAAACGGATGTTTTTATCACGCCAGGGTTTCAGTTCAAAGTGGTCGATGCTCTGGTAACGAATTTTCATTTACCGCAATCGACTTTGTTGATGTTGGTTAGTGCCTTTGCGGGTTATGAGCGTATTCGTGCTGCTTATCAGCATGCGATTGCTGCTGGGTATCGGTTTTTTAGTTATGGTGATGCCATGTTGTTGACGCGATGTGAAGAGACTGGTGTGAGGAGTGAAGGGTGTTAAAGTCTTTGTTGTTAGGCGTGCTTGCACTTCCTTTGATTGGCTGTTCCACAGCCCCTTTTCCGCCGCAAGCGCCTGATGCCAACTTAGGCAAGGTCGTATTGTCGAAGCAGTTAACGATTGCTTCGGATTCAGCGCGTGCTTTTGTTCAGGCTGGTCAAGTTGTGACGCAAGCAGATAGTCGTGATCCTGTATGTGTGTTTGAGTCGTGGCAGGTGAGTAAGCAAACTCAGTCGATTATACCAGACGTCTTTAAGCTCGCAGATATTACGCGTCGTCGTGGTGATGTGAGCGGTGGCTTTGGTGTTTATGGTAGTACGGATATGGGAATGGGCGTAACCTTTGGTCTGGGAGGCTTTGGTTCGCCTGTCTATCCATCTGGTTCTGGTCGATTTGGTGATCAGCCACGTCTGACTCAAGCGGCGACGCTAATCCGTTTGGTTTCTGAACGTCAGCCGCTCATCTATCAGTTGACCTGTTTTAGTGCGACAGGCTGGACGCAGTTTGTTGAGCCGCCAACGGTTGCCGATATGAACATGATTTTGGGCGATGTTGCTCAAGTAGAATTAGTAACGAAAGAAAAAGAATAAGTGACCCAATGAAATTCGAATTATTAAACCAGCAAGGTAAGGCGCGTCGTGGACGTATGGTGTTTGATCGTGGCGTGGTGGAAACCCCTGCTTTTATGCCCGTCGGTACATATGGTGCGGTTAAAGGCTTGGATCCAGAGGAAGTTAAAACCTTAGGCGCTCAAATTCTGTTAGGTAATACCTTTCATTTGTTTTTGCGCCCAGGACTCGACGTGATTAGTGAGTTTGGCGGGCTGCATAACTTTATGGGCTGGCAAGGTCCTATTTTGACTGACTCGGGTGGTTTTCAGGTGTTTAGTTTGGGCGAGTTACGCAAAATTACCGAGCAGGGGGTTAAGTTTCAATCGCCTGTTGATGGGGCTAAGGTGTTTATTGGTCCAGAAGAGTCGATGCATATTCAAACCGTCTTAGGCTCCGACATCGTGATGATTTTTGACGAATGTACCCCTTATCCTGCCACGCATGCAGAAGCGAAGTTTTCGATGGAATTATCCTTGCGTTGGGCGGCGCGTTCGCGTGATGCTTATAAGGGCACGGGGGCACTTTTCGGTATTGTTCAAGGTGGTATGTACGAAGATTTGCGCGATGTGTCGTTAAAAGGGCTGGTCGATATTGGTTTTGATGGTTATGCCATCGGTGGATTGTCGGTTGGTGAACCAAAAGAAGACATGATTCGTGTGCTCGACCATACAGCGCATCAGTTGCCGAGTGATAAGCCGCGTTATGTGATGGGTATTGGTAAACCGCAGGATTTGGTTGAGGCTGTGAAGCGCGGTGCAGATATGTTCGATTGTGTGATGCCAACACGTAATGCGCGTAACGGACATATTTTTACGCGTCGTGGTGTGATTAAGTTGCGCAATACGCGCTATAAAAAAGATACGCGTCCGATTGATCCATATTGCACCTGTGCAGCGTGCAAAAGCTTTTCGCGCGGTTATTTGCATCATCTTGATAAAATAGGTGAAATGTTGGGGGCGCGTTTAGCCAGTATTCATAATTTGCATTATTATCAGCAGCTGATGCAGGATATTCGCACTGCATTAGATGAAAATCGCTTTGATGCGTTTGTCGATCAGTTTTACGCTGAGCAGGCGATGGGTGTTGATGCGTTGGACGAGGCCTAGTAATCAACAAAAAAGGAGACTTTCGTCTCCTTTTTTATGATTAAGCGGTTCTTTTAAATCATGCCGCAAGCCATATTGCCAGGCACAGAGACATCAATGCGGCGAGGGTTGGGTAAGTTTAAATTGTCCATCATATGTTTGAAATCATCGTATGATTTACCATTGCCAACGCGCGTATTAAACTGCCTTTCTTCGCCAATGCTGCTGCTAGTAAAGCCTTTATAGTCATGCCCTGGATAAACGATGGTATTGTCTGGCAAGCTCAGTAGACGATGTAATGATTCGTACATAGCTTGGGTGTCGCCTTTTTGAAAGTCGGTACGACCACAGTCGCGAATGAGCATGGTATCGCCCGTAAAGACAGCACCGTCAACGATAAAGCTGATGTCGTTGTCTGTGTGACCTGGGGTATGCCAAATGGTAATTGATTGATCGCCGAGCATAAAGACATCGTTATCTTTGGCTAAAATGGTGGCACAAGCAGAACAAGAATTGCTATGTAAGACGATTTCACAGCCCGTTGCTTGGCGCAATGGACCGTTAGCAGTAATATGGTCAGCGTGAATATGGGTATCCATGCTGTACTTTAATGCTAGTCCGAGCTGTTGAATCAATTTAAGATCGCGATCTTTTTGTTCTAAGACGGAGTCGATAATCGCGGCTTCTTTTGTCTGCTCATCCCATAACAAATAGGTGTAAGTCCATGTTTCGTAATCGAAGAGTTGACGAATGGTTAAATTGCAAGACATTGTGTTATTCCTCTGTTGTTTTGTTCTATTTTGTGTAATATAAATGTTTATTGCGATAAGATAAAGATATTTAGATATAGAATTTGTTTATGGGTTGTTCTGGTGCTAGCGCTTTGTTTGCTTGCTAGTCTTTATAAGCAAGTTTAGAAATGATGCTATAATTTAAGCCATGAATCTAGGAGTATGGTATGAGCAGCATTGCGGAGCAAGTGCATAAAGATGCTGATTATGTATCGCGCTCTGAGCTTAAAACAGACATGAACGATCTGCGTAAAGATATGCAGCAACTCGAAAGTGGGTTGCACAATGAGATTCAATCAGTGTCAATGGCAGTGCGTGATTCTGCCATTCGTAGTAACGCTGAGTTTAAGAATATCCTCTTAATGATGGGTATTCTATTCGCAGGCGTTGGTGTTATATTAATTAAGCTATTTTTGCCGCATTAGTTGCTAAATTTGTATGGCTGATGATTTCGGTTATAGCTTCCACGCTCACCCCGTAATGCTATAACGATCTATCGACAATCTTGCATATCTTCAGCGTTAAGGCTATTATCGTAGGCGTGATACTAAGGCATTAATGTGGGTGGTTAGTTCGCTTCAAGTCTTTGCTTTCCGCCCAACCACTTGGGTATTTTTCCTTGTGTCGCAACAGTCATAACTCAGAAAAAAAGCAGCTGGGTTGCTTTGTATTTGGATAAAAAAGGAAGTAAGCCATGTTTGGAGCCAATTACAGCAGAACAACGTTTTG
>DZAT01000116.1 GCA_022736205.1 Thiomicrospira cyclica | reverse complement strand
AATTAAAAACAACCCAAAATAGGCGCGTGAGTCAGGTAAGGGCTTAAAGTTCGGCACGGAGCATCCGTAGATTCAGAAAGAATGTGGCATAGCCTACCCGAAGACCTCACACATCAGTAAGTGACAACTTGCAAAAAACCCTGTTCGAATGACCTGCCCTGACAATTTTTTATGGAACATGAATCATTGGTGATGAAAAATTGGAGCTAAAGACGAGATACCGGGATTAAGCCAAGTATTCATTTATGCTTAAATCGTGCCGAATCAATAGACAAGCCCAGTTCAAACCCGCACCTGTTGCTTGGAAATATACCAATGAAGCCCCACTTGCTCCAATACCAGCTTGATCGCCTCTGCACGATATTCAGGCGTGTAGTCTACGTTTTTCTCTTGCTTATGACGGCTTCCTGTTAACTCACTACAGCAATCAGGCGTGTCTACAGGTTTCAGACTACTTCAACAAACCAATTCCTGAATATAAATAAACCCCTATCCAATTCACTCAAGGCTGAATACCACCCTCTGTAAGTGTCGCCGGATCAAGTAAGCGACGAAGGGTGACTTCATCCAAATCTGTATCCTCCAAAGCGACATCTAACAAGGTTCGACTTTCAGCATAGGCACGTTTCGCTAACGCAGCACCCTTTTCATAACCAAGCACAGGGTTAAGTGCAGTAACAAGCATTGGATTGCGTTGTAAAGCTTCATTAATATTCTTGGTATTGACCTGGATGCCCACAATAGCCTTATCAGCCAGCGATTGGGATGCGTTAGCCATAAGGGAAATCGAGTCCAATAAACTATCAGCAATTAAGGGCAGCATCACATTAAGCTGAAAATTACCCGACTGGCCCGCAATAGCTATCGCGGAGTCATGACCCATCACTCGCGCACAGGCCATCATAACCGCCTCGGGAATGACTGGATTGACTTTGCCCGGCATTATCGAGCTTCCAGGTTGAAGCGAGGGCAAACTAATCTCGGCTAAACCTGCCAATGGCCCAGAATTCATCCAGCGCAAATCATTGCTAATTTTCATTAAGGCCACAGCAAGCGTGCGCAATTGCCCACTCACCTCAACCGCGCTATCTTGACATGCCAAGCCCATGAATAAATTATCCATGGGTTCAAACTCTATACGTGTTAGCTCACTAAGTTTGGCGCAAACACGCCATCCAAAATCCTTGGTTGTGTTGATGCCCGTACCTACAGCTGTACCTCCTTGCGACAACCTGCGAAGTCGTACCAGACTATCACGCAGACGATTTTCAGCCGCTTCAAGCTGCGCTGACCATGCAGAAAACTCTTGTTCAAGCGTAATCGGCATCGCATCCATTAAATGGGTGCGCCCCGTTTTAACGATACCTGAAAACTGCGCTGCACGATTATCAATAACTTTACGTAAGTGACAAATCGCAGGAAGAAGTCGCCCGCTAATTTCAAGCGTTGCACTCAAATGAATGGCGGTGGGAATAACATCATTCGAGCTCTGCCCCATATTGACATGGTCATTAGCATGCGTATCCAAGCCTTGCGCAGAGGCTAAGCGCGCAATGACTTCATTAGCGTTCATATTACTTGATGTACCCGAACCCGTTTGAAAAACATCAACGGGAAAGTGCTCATCAAAACACCCATTAGCCACTTCAAGAGCAAATCGACTTATAAGCTCGGCGCGATCAGAATCGAGAAGCCCAAGATCACAATTAACTCTAGCACATGCGGCTTTAATCAAACCTAATGCTTGAATAAACGCCCTTGGAATTGGACGTTCACTCATTGAAAAATTATTCACAGCTCGTTGTGTTTGTGCGCCCCAAAGTGCATCCATCGGCACATGAAGCTCACCCATACTGTCACGCTCAATGCGTACCTTTGAAATAAAATCGTTCTGCATCACTTAACCACTTAACGCACAATCCCACGCTGGCTCGCACGAATAAAATCAATAAATAACCTAACCTCTTGGCAGGTTGCTGCCATTTCTTCGGCTTCATCCCAATTTTCCTTGGTCGGGCGATTTCTTACTAAGTACTTGAATGCACGATGTAATTCACGAATCGATTCTTCAGTGAAGTTACGCCGTTTTAATCCATGCTTATTAATCCCGATGGGACGTGCCCGTGCGCCGTCAACCATAACATAAGGTGGAATATCCTGGGTTATTTTTGTAAATCCCCCTGCAAAACTATGCGCACCAATACGGCAAAATTGGTGTACCACAGAAAAGCCACTAAGAATTGCCCAGTCTTCAACCACCACGTGCCCAGCAAGTGATGCCGCATTAGCCATAATGACATGATTACCAATATGACAATCATGGGCAATATGTACCGTAGCCATGAAAAGGTTATCACTTCCAATTGACGTCACGCCATCACCCTGAGCTGTACCACGGTGAATCGTGCAATTTTCGCGTATAGTGTTGCGATCACCGATTTCAAGTCGGGTAGGTTCACCTGCGTACTTTAAGTCTTGAGGCGCTTCGCCCACCGAAGCAAATTGAAAAACTCGATTATCCATACCTAGGCGTGTCGAACCGTTGATGACAACGTGAGGACCAATCCACGTCCGATCACCAATCTCAACGTCGGCACCAATGACTGAGAATGGGCCTACCGAAACACCCTCGCCTAATTTGGCACTTGGATGAATAACTGCACGCGCATCAATCATGTCGTGACATCCTTTGCGATACATTTAATTGTAGCCTTAGCCGCAAGCTCGTCACCCACAAAAGCTTCACATTCAAAAATACCTAAATTGCGTACTAGCCGCTTTTGTTTAACGTGTAAAGTAAGCTGATCTCCCGGTTCAACCATACGACGAAAGGTTACATCATCCAAGCCTACAAGCATATACAAGGTGTTGTCATTAGGTTTATGACCCAAACTGGCAAATGCTAGAATACCAGTTGCTTGCGCTAAAGCCTCAGTAATTAAAACACCCGGCATCACTGGACGTACTGGGAAATGCCCTTGAAAATAGTTTTCGTTATACGTTACATTTTTAAGCGCAATGAGATAATCATTGGGAGCCCAATCCAAAACCCTATCAACAAGTAAAAATGGATAACGATGTGGCAAGTGACGCATAACGTCTTGAATATTTATAATACGACTCACGCATCAATCCTCTAATAATTC
>DZAT01000115.1 GCA_022736205.1 Thiomicrospira cyclica | reverse complement strand
TTTCGCGCGCCGACGCGTTTCGTAACGGTCAATTTGCCACCATTTATCTTTCACCACGCGACTACCACCGCATCCATATGCCGCTCGCAGGTACGCTCAAGCAGATGGTGCATGTACCGGGGCGTCTATTTTCAGTCAACCCTGTGACTGTAGAGCGCGTGCCTCGGCTTTTTGCACGTAATGAGCGTGTGGCTGCGTTATTTAATACCCACGCAGGCGATATGGGACTCGTTTTGGTCGGTGCTATGAATGTGGCTGCGATTGAAACCGTATGGTCTGGACTGGTAACACCGCCGCATGGACATGAAATTGGCGTCTGGAATTACGGTGAGCACGTGTGCGTGAATTTGCCTCGCGGTGAAGAAATGGGGCGCTTTAATATGGGTTCCACCGTGATTTTACTACTGCCCGAGACGATGAACTTCCGTCCCGATCTTGCGGCGGGAAAAACGGTGCACATGGGAGAGGCCTTTGCGCAAAGCGCATCATGGCCTATAAACAGTGATGAATACGCCGATCAAGCCTAAACACTAGGGCTAAATGCAGGGAAGTCAACGGATGTCTGAGTTATTGATGAAGTCAGCGCGCGATCTCAAGGCCTTTCTGGCACAACGCACTATTCTTGATCCGCGAAACGAGGTCGATTTTCTTCTTGAGTTGCTTGAATCCGCTGCGCTCGCGCGAATGCAGGGACGAGAAAAACTGGAAATGCTTGAAATACTATGGCCAAGCATCAACAGTTTATTGGATGTATTCGAGCGCCAGATTAGCGGCTCTTGGCAAAAAAAGATTGCCGAAAATACCCCTTTCTCAAATTTTGAACGCTTAGCCAAAATCACTCAAAAAATCTACAGCGATGCCGCTATCGCCATGCACAAACAATCGAAGCCATGGTGGGGGGAATATCCAAGAGAAATTGCCTTAACCCGCGCCATCAATTTGTCGGCGCATATTGCCATGGTACGCCTAAGCCTTTATATCCCTCTAGAAAATGGTTTCTGGCATCAACTCTATACCCTTTGGCGGGAGGCAGAGCACGCCAATTTATTGAATCAAACTTCAAAAACTAATGAAAACGAACTACTAAGTTCAAAACTTGGCGAGATTTTAATCGGCTTGTCGCTGATGAGTACGTTATCAACGAATGCCCTGCCTTCCCAAGAAATCAAACCACTTTTAGCTTGTTTTGTACAGTTTGCATCTAAAACCAACATTTACACAACTAAACCGGCGGATGAATACCCATGGATTGGCATCGACTTTGAACATGACCTTCCGCCCAAACGCCATACCCCGTCATCCTCGAATGAAAGCATTAGCCTGAATTATGCATCAAGGTATATTACCATTGACCCATTCGCAGAATTGATGCAGGAGATGCTTAAGAACTTTTCTGGCGATTTCATTTATATCAGTGCTTGTTCCGTACTCATTTCCCGCGCCACCTTGGAACGCGTGATAAACCAACTTCAATGCCCAATAAAAAGCCGTCGCGAACGCCCCAAAGCTTCGGGTCAATGTTATGTTTACAGCGGCATTGATATCATATCGAATCTTTTGAATGAGGAAATCATACTTGGGCAATTCACCTTGCCTCTGGAGCCCTCAGCTCCTAAGCTGATTCAAGAAGGTGTGGATACGCCAGCAGATGCCACTAACCTCATCGAAACCACGGCTTCAGAAACATCACCTGAAGATCTATGGGAGCTTATTGGGCGCGGTCATTTAATTTACGAAGCACCGCATCCAAGTGCATCAAATAACTCTGAGGTATTGAATACTATCCATGAGTCTAGAAAACTCTGGGATATTATTGACATTTCGATAGATGGAATACGCTTAAGTGGCAACCGACTCAAAGATGAACCCGCACTAAGCATCGGCAGCCTTGTCCTAGTCGAATTCCCAGTCAACATGAACATTGACTATTTAATCGGCATTTTACGCTGGGAAATAAACGCCAGTACCACACATCATGAGATTGGTATTGAGGTACTGACGCATAATGCAAAACCGGTTCGAGTCTCAGGAAGCCACCAAAATACATCGGCATGGTACGCTGCCTTGATGCTCCCACCATCAAGGCGCTCCGAAGAATCATTACTCGTGTTGCCTAATCAGGAGTATCGTACGGGAGCATCAATAATGATCCTTACTCCTCGCCGCGAATCTGAGCAAGATGCCGTTAACCAACACGAACCCATGCTTGAATTGATTCTAGGACGCAAAATCATGCAAACAGCATCCTTCTGCGTTTATCAATTTCAAGATGCGCGTGACATTGCTGTACTTGAATCCAACATCGATAACATCCCAGGAAATGCAACATGAAAAAATCGAACTCAACACTCCATATTGCCGCTTTTCATGATTCGATTAATGACACACTGGGTCTGGCGAGTCTGTTGCGTAATGCAGGCATACAAGCGCAAGCTAAAAACCTCGAAGATTTACCCAACCTTTTTGAGGTATTACGCTCCGATCCCATCGATATGGTTCTCCATCTTAGTGAAATCACCGAGCCGAGCCTAAGTCAGGTTGTTAAAGCTGTGGCGATGCAGCACCCGACTATTCCCGTGCTTGCCATGACGCAAAATTATGACGTTAATACGCTTAATCAGGCCATTGCCCAGGGCGCATACGACCTAATTAACTTAGATAACTCGGAGCATGTGTTACACGTTTTGAAACGTGAGGCAGAGCGTATTCAATGCGGGCAACGCTTGGTTAAACTTGAGTCCGTCCAAAATGAATCCGAGCGTCGTTGCAAAACCCTCATGCAAAGCTCACGCGATGCGATTGCTTACATTCATGGCGGAATGCATATTGAAGCCAACGATGTTTATCTCGAAACGCTCGGTTTCAACTCCCTTGATGACATGGAGGGCTCGCCTCTGCTGGATCTCATTCAAGCCAACGATCACACCAAAGTACGTGAAATCATTCGCAGTAGTGCCCCAAAGACTGACGAAGTACAAACTTTAGAAAACATTCATTTCAAACACCAAAATGGCAATGAATTTATTGCTCAGGTTGAGTTTTCTGCGGCGACCATTGATGGTGAGCCATGCACACAAGTCCTGATTCGTTTGACCAGTAATGGCGACACCAAGGCTTTAGAAGAAAAAATTGCCAAACTCAGTCAACGCGACCCTCTGACTGGTTTACTTAATCGTCAGTACTACCTTGAACAATTAGGCAAAAGTATTACGCTCGCGCACGATAAACAGG
>DZAT01000114.1 GCA_022736205.1 Thiomicrospira cyclica | reverse complement strand
GACATTGCGGGTATTGTCACCGACTTTTTAATCGCCCACTTCCCCGAAGTGATCGACACCCACTTTACCGCACGCATGGAAGAAACCTTCGATACCATCGCCGACGGAAAAGCCCAGTGGCAATCCAGTGTCGCTCAGTTTTACAATCCTTTCCATACACAAGTGGAAGCGGCAGAAAGCATCTCGCGTTCAGAAGTATCTCAAGCGCGTGAATTAGGCATTGACCCTGTCAGCGGCAAACCCGTTACCGTGCGTATGGGACGTTTTGGTGCCTTTGCGCAACTGGGTGGCAGCGAAGAAGAAACAGGCGAAAAACCAGTTTATGCCAGTCTACGCAACACACAACGCATGGATACCATCAAACTCGCCGATGCCCTTGATTTATTCAAGTTACCGCGCGATCTCGGTACAAGCCCAGAACACCTGAGTGCTTACAGCAGCGATGGTAGTCTGTTTGCTGTCGAAGCGGGCACACCAATCATGGTTAAACGCGGCCCTTTTGGCCTGTACATCCAAGCAGGCAAACTGAATGTGACGCTGAAAGGCTTTGACCCACTCGAAATCACCCTAGAAGAAGCGCTCGCATTGGTGCAAGCCAAACTAGAGCAAGAAGCGAATAAAGTGGTGAAAAAATTTGAAGGCACCGACATTCAAATTCTCAATGGTCAATGGGGTGCTTACATCAGCGATACCGTCAACAAGATTAACGCCAAAATTGCTAAAACCGAAAACCCGCACGACTTAACGCTAGAAGAATGTCAGCGCCGCCTAGTCGAAGCACCGAGCAAGCCCATGCGTGGCGCGAAAAAAGCCGTTGCCAGAAAACCTGCCACAGCAACCAAAGCAAAAGCAGAACCTAAGGCTAAAGCACCTGCGAAACCTAAAGCCACGACAGAAACAACTGGCGAAAAGAAACCTGTTGCTCGCAAACCGAGAACAACCAAAACAGCTGGATCAGAAACAGCGGTCAAAAAACCCAGCACACGCGCGAAAAAAGCAACATCACCTGCCGAATAAGATTTGTTTGTGATAAAATGCAATCAATAACTTTTCTCATTCTCAAGCGCGAGGTGTTCTTATGTGGTTAGATTCGCTCACGACAGGCGTCAAAGCCGCCATCGAAGAAGTCGCCTTCGAGGCAGAAGCACGCCTACGCCTCCAAGCAATGGGATTAGGTATTGGGCAGGAAGTGGCCATTGTGCGTCAAAGCCACGGCAAAGGTCCGATGATGTTACGCTCAGGTGGTTCTTATCTGATGCTTCGTCATCAAGATGCCAGTAAGATTCGTGTGCGAAAATTGCCTTAATGCAATACAATAAAACGTCTCTAACAACTCAATATTTTGTCATCCTCGCGCATGCGGGGATCCATTGTGAGATAGATTCCCACCTTCGTGGGAATGACGGTTTTTTAGCGTTTCTCGATATTAAAAACAGTCATGAACGACACCAACTTCTAAGAAAATCATGAGTCGTCGCATTGCTTTTATCGGCCCACCCAATGTTGGCAAATCATCCCTTTTCTCTCGTCTGACTGGCGTATTCACCCCCATTGGCAACTGGTCTGGCTTAACGGTCGACGTGAAACAAGCCAAGGTATTTTGGTGTGGTCAGATGGTTGAAGTCTTGGACTTACCAGGATTTTATTCGCTGACAGGTGGCGGACAAGAAGAACAGCTCGCCCAACAACTCGTTGACAATACCCATGCCGATATATGGTTATTGGTGCTAGATGCTGTGCATTTACCGCATCAGGAAGCCCTCCTAACCGAACTCATCCAGCGAAAACTGCATATGGTTATTTTAATTAACCAAATTGATGAAGCTAAGCGGTTGGGTATTCGTATCGATGCCAACAAATTACAACAGCGTCTGGGCATTCCCGTGCTTGCCGTCAGCGGACGAGAATGTGTGGGTATCGACGCCATTCAGCGCGTTGTGTGTGAGTCGATTGCACACTTGCCGTTAATCCATCGCCCCGCTACCAACCATCATGGCAAGTTACTAAACGATGTATGGCAAGCGCCGTCACTGTTAGCCGATGATATGACAGAGCGATTGGATGCCCTCTTTTTACACCCGCTATGGGGACTGCCCTTATTTGCACTGATTATGATCATGCTTTTTCAGGGTGTGTTTTGGTTAGGCGGTGGCATTCAAGGCGTGCTTGCCAATGCGTTTGATGGCTTACAACAGACAGTGCTCACCCCACTACTGAGTAACACGCCGTCATGGCTATCGGGTTTGCTAATAGATGGTGTTTACACAGGCATTGCAACCCTGCTTAGTTTTGTCCCCTTAGTCGCCCTATTCTTCTTTTTACTTGCCAGCCTTACCGAAAGTGGCTACTTAGCTCGCATGGCATTTTTAGCCGACGGACTGATGGCACGCTTTGGGCTCGAAGGACGCTCGCTGGTGCTCACGGTTATGGGCATGGGATGTAACGTCCCTGCCATTTTAGGCGCTCGGATTATTCCCGACAAACGCATGCGTTTGCTCACGCAAATGATGCTGCCTTTCGCGCTGTGTTCTGCCCGCTTACAAGTATTTGTCTTTATTGCAGCCGCGCTCTTTGTGCCTTGGCAAGCGGCTTTGGTGGTATTAGGGCTTTATACACTGTCCGTACTCGCTGCACTTATCACCGCATGGCTGGGTCAAAAAGCGATGAAACCTGTAGGCTTGCATCCCATCGTATTCGAAATGCCCGCTTACCGCATTCCCAATTGGACAATGGCGTTGCATACCTCGTGGCACGAGGTGATGCTGTTTTTACGCCGCGCCAGCATGCTCATTATTTTAGGTGTCGTGGCTGTTTGGGCGCTACTCAATTTACCTGTTGGCGTGATTGCAGGCTCGTCCGATAGCTATGCCGCACAAATTGCCAGCCTAATGGCTCCTGTATTTGAACCTATGGGATTACCCCAACTATATATTCTCGCCCTTCTGTTTGGTTTAGTTGCAAAAGAAGTGGTTTTGGGCGGATTAATGGTGTTATTGGGCGTTTCCGATTTAGGCTTGTCCGATGCGGTTGCTGCCAGCTTATCGCCCGCTGCTGCACTAGGACTCATGGCATTTATCCTGCTTTATACCCCCTGTCTGGCAACCTTATCGGTACTCAAGCAAGAAGGCGGTTGGCGCTTAATGTTGGCATCGCTTGGCTGGTCGCTGTTGTTTGCTTGGTTGGTGGCTGTGGCTGTGTATCAAATTGCACATTTTTTGATGCAATGATTTTTAGGCAAAACTGACTCAATATCGTCTAAAATAACCGTTATGTCACAAGGATAAACGGAACATGACCCTCTA
>DZAT01000113.1 GCA_022736205.1 Thiomicrospira cyclica | reverse complement strand
AATTGGACGCTGTTTTACCCTATAAACTGGTCATTTTTGCACGCTGATTAACACTGTAGCTTACGTTTTGGCAAGTATGGGTTACCCAGATTACACCGATTTAATTATGCCGTTATTTGGGCTAACTGTCGGTGTGTTTCCGTTGCTGTATGTAACGAGCCGTAGCTTTAGATTAAATGCAGAAGCTGAGGCGTACGCAGCACAGGTAAATGCAGGGGCAGATATTAACGATATGGCAGCACGGTTGTATGGCGGCACAAAAGACCCTTACAAGCTGGGTATATCGTTTGAGGAAGCAAGGGAAATCATTCAAAGTTATGTTTAGAAAACAGACTTATTGTTAAACCCGATTAAAAGAAACCGTCTCAACAACCATTCATAATTTAGTAAAAAGAAGCACCGCCATTAATGCGTCGACATCGATGGCGGTACTTTAACCCACAGCACAAACCTGCGAGCCAAAGCTTTTATTTTCTCACTTTTATCACTTTTACAAACCTAAACTGATAAAAGTGAGAATTTACTATCATTTGATGTGAGAATTTACATTCACTAAGTTTTTTCATGTCTGCCATTATAGCAGGCTTAACCTCCCCAACAAGCCTAGTCTCATAGCCATTAGTTCTCGAAGGGGTGAGCGTAAGCGAATCACAGGCTGTTAAGACACAGCAATTAACGCCTAACTTTCCCTAACAACAAGCTTGTTGTTCCAAACTTTTACAAACCACTATCAGATAATCATTTCCGAACTTATTAATCACGTTAGGAAATGAAATCATGAACACTAAAACAAAAAACATCATCGCACTCACTGCCGCTATCAGCACGCTCACACTATCTGGCTGCGTTACCACCAATGCCAGCAAAACAGGTGGTAGTGACTATAGAACAGCAGAAACACGCAAAGCTGGCGAAGTGCAGTACGGAACACTTATGAACGTCAGAACGGTGTCGATTCGTGAAAACGAAGGCAACGAAGCAAGAAATTCTAGCAGTCTAGGTTCTGGTGGTGCAATACTAGGCGGCACATTAGGCAGTGGAATGGGCGATAGCGGCAGTGCTAAAGGTGCATTACTTGGCATGCTCGTTGGTGCTGTTGCTGGCGCAGTAACCTCTAACACCATCGGCGAAGTCGAAGGCTGGGAAATGGATGTGCAACTCCCCGATGGAAAGATTATTGTCGTTGTCCAAGCGAAAAAAGAAAATGAGCAATTCAACACTGGCATGAAAGTGCGCGTAGTGAAATACGGCGACGTCTTCCGCGTCACTGCGATTTAACGAATAAAAAGGATAATCCGATCATGAAAGAAAGGCTTTTGAAAGAGCTTGGCATATTTAAAGCTATTTTTAGTCGTATGGAACTTTACGAACGCGGAAATTATTACCTAGGCGGATTTATCGCTGGCACAGGTCATATTTTACTCAGTCTTGGCATCATGATCGGCATCACTGTATTGCTGGGGCTTATCAAAGCTTATATCAATAATCGAAGCAATGCAGACATGACAACGCAACAGGAGCAATAATATGTCACTATTCTCAACATTTTTTGGCGGCTTGTTTAGTAGCTCAAGCAATAACACAATAGACTGCCCAACCATCAACCCTGCCTCTGGGCTACCGATGATGGATTGTTCGATTGATATCGAAGGCAATCCTTATGGCACCGATTTATCTGATGATTATTCTGTCAGTACAGACAACTTATTTGACGATGACATCCACTCAAGTAACGCATTTGATAATGATGTCTGGTCAAATTTGGATGCTGATTGACGCACCCACGCGAACCATAGCGTGCAAAATGTACATATTAAATTTTCCTTAGCAAACAGATTAATCAATAAAATAAAGGTATCATGTATATTAATTATCAACGAACCAATAAACTCGCTTCTTTATTTTTGTTCAGTTAAAATACAGGACAAAATAATTACAGGAAAAACAAATGAAGTACACGGCAGAACAGAACTACGGTCACGACCGCCAAGCCAAGCTGGGGATTTTAGTTACCAATTTAGGGACACCCGATGCCCCGACGGCGGCGGCACTCAAGCCTTACTTAGCTGAATTCCTGTGGGATCCGCGCATTGTCGAACCCCCGCCCCCACGTGCTGTTTGGTGGATGATTTTGCACGGCATTATCTTAAACCTACGCCCAAAGGCAAAAGCGCACGATTATCAAACCATCTGGGGAAAGTTTGGTGATGGTTCCCCACTGTTAGACATTACCAACGCTCAAGCTGCTGGTATCCGCCAACGTCTGAACGAAGCCTTCCCGAACAGCCCGATTGAAGTCGCTGTTGCCATGCGCTATGGCAATCCATCGATGGCAGCGGGACTCGATGAACTGCGTCAAAAAGGCTGTGAGCGTTTGCTCGTACTGCCCCTTTATCCACAATATGCTGCCGCGACAACTGGCTCAACATGGGATGCCCTAGCCGACGCACTCAAGGTATGGCGACGTGTTCCCGATGTACGTTTTGTTAGTCACTACCACAAGCATACAGGCTACATTCAAGCACTCGCCAACAGCGTGCGCGAATACTGGGATGCATATGGAAAACCCGACAAATTACTGATGTCCTTTCACGGCATTCCACAGCGTTATTTGGATAATGGCGATTCTTACCATTGCGAATGTCATGCCACAGGGCGGTTATTGGCAGAAGCCTTAGATTTAAGTAAAGATGAGTATATCGTCAGCTTTCAATCGCTGTTTGGCAGAGAGGAATGGATTAAACCCTACACCGACGCCACCATCAAAAGCTTACCTGCCCAGGGCGTTAAAAACTTGCATGTGATTTGTCCAGGTTTTTCGGCTGACTGTTTAGAAACGGTAGAAGAAATTGATGAAGAGAATCGTGGTTACTTTATGGAATCTGGCGGCGAAAGTTACCACTACATCCCTGCATTAAACAGCCGAGATGACCACCTAGATGCACTCACCGACGTGATTAAACAACACGCGCAAGGCTGGGTAGAGACAGAGGGTTTTAACGCAACAGAGGATGAAGCAGAACGTTTAGCCATTAAAGAACGCGCCAGAGCGATGGGCTGTCCGTTTTAAATCCCTCATCCAAATAAGGTTGGAATACCTCTAAAAAAGCCCGTCATTCCCGCGCAGACGGGAATCTATCTCGTCGATTTAATGGATCCCCGCCTACGCGGGGATGACGAGAATACGCAAAAACGCAGCGCGAGAACGGCAGCAACAACGCAAGATGGCAGCGCAGTAGGTTTTTAGATGATCTTTGAAAACTTACCCGTCGCCTTCACCCGATTATAAATATCGAACACCACCGCCATCACACGTACCATCATGCGCCCAACAGGTTGCACTTCGATACGACT
>DZAT01000010.1 GCA_022736205.1 Thiomicrospira cyclica | reverse complement strand
AAAATTGGACGCTGTTTTACCCTATAAAGTGGTCATTTTTGCACGCTGATTAACACCAAAAAAATAAAATTGTCTTTATTTGTAACTTTATGCTCTAAAAGTAAGCCACATAGACAATACATATCAGGTCTAACGAAAACAAAAAACCGCTGTTTACAGCGGTTTTTTTGTATTGCACAGTCAGAAAAATATTAAAAATCACTCCAGTCTTCTGGTGTTTGCGGTTTAGGCAATAAAGCTCTTTGAGATGACGTGGCTGGCTTAACATGCCTATTTGATGTATTCGATAGTATTGGCGTGCCTGTGTTAAAAAATGACATTGCTTCTCGCAATTGAGCCGCTTCTTTACCAAGACTGTATGCTGCCGCATTGGTTTCTTCGACCAAAGACGCGTTTTCTTGTGTCACACGATCGATATCGTTAATGGCATTGTGTACCTGACCAATACCATTACTTTGTGCATTAGAAGCGTTAGCAATGGCATCAATCATCCCCGCAACTTGTTTAACGGAGTCACTGATTTCATTAAGCACTTCTCCCGACTTATCTGCCAATTGTGTTCCGTTTTCAATACGACTAACACTGTCATTAATTAAACTTTTAATATCTTTTGCTGCATCAGCAGACTTGCCTGCTAACGCACGCACTTCGCTGGCAACCACAGCAAAGCCTCGTCCGTGCTCACCTGCACGTGCGGCTTCTACTGCTGCATTCAGTGCCAATAGATTGGTTTGAAAAGCAATGCTATCAATCAATGTCACAATATCTGAAATACGATAGCTCGATTCACGAATAGACTGCATAGCGGTGATGGTTTGTTGCATGACCGCAACACCGTCACCCGACTTGTGTTGTACTTGTTTTGCCAATTCAGCAACTTTACGGGCATTCGTTGTATTTTCTTGCACCGCCTGAGCCATTTCATTCATGGTTGCACTGGTTTCTTCCAGAGCTGACGCTTGCTCTTGCACGCGACTCGATAAGTCGGCTGCGCCCTGAGATACTTGAGTTGCTGCTGAACTAACAACATCGGCTGCTGCAATGGAAATTTGAATAACTTCTTTCATTTTAGCAGTAGATGCACTACGTGCCTCTTGCAAATCTTTAAGGCGACCTTGGAACTGACCTGTTAAGGTCATGGTCATATCACCTTTTTGTTGAGCATTTGCCATTGCAACCAAAGCAGCAGTTAGTTTGTCTAAATCATCAATCGTCTTATTAATTGCTGCGGTCATTTGCGCTAAATCGCCTTGAGCAGCGCTACGAATACGTTTTTCAAATACGCCCATACTCACTTGCTGCATAACCTCATTAATTTCATTAATGATCTGGTTGAGTGTTGACATGGTCTGTTCTAAATCGTTAAGCATTTTTCCATATTCGCCCGAACAATTGACTTGTACGTCATGAGAAAACTGACCCGACTGCAATGCCGAAGTGGTTTGCGTTAAATGATGCATTACCGTTGCAATATTATCAACTGAGGTATTGACGGTGGTTTTAAGCATGGCTAAATCACCTGTATAACTGTCCGTAATGCGTTGACTAAAATCACCCACAGCCAATCCATATGTAACACGGTTAATATCAGCAACTGATTTTTCGACCCCTTCAAGCATGTCATTAAAGCCGACTGAAATCGCCCCTAACTCATCGTGACTGACGGGTAAACGAACGTTAAAAGACATATTCTGTGCCACATCGCCCACGCGGTTAACAATTGCCTTAATCGATGCTAAAACGCCCTTCATAACCAAAACAGCAATGGTTATTAACAGCAGTGTCGCTAACAACGAAATCAGTATCATCCAATAGTTGGACTGATTACTGTCTTCTATGGCTTTAACTGATGCTTTTTTCGTTTGATCTATTTGATAGTCAACAAATTTTTGTAAGCTTTGGCGAAACAATGCATTTTGATCTGTTGCTGTTTTACTGGTGATGAGGACAATCGCTGCGTCATCTTTTCCAGACTTAATTAATGCCATTGCCTCATCATTATTTTTAACAACAGCGGCACGCGCGTTGATCACCGCATCATAATAGATTCGCCCTTGTGCGCTGGTTGTGTGTGTTTCAATAAACTGATAGGCTGTTTTATTAAGACTGCGATAGCCTTGAATGCGTTTTTCGATCTCCGCACGCTGTTCGCTATCTTTAACCAAGACATATTCGCGTACATCTGACTGCGCTTGAGCAGTACGTAAGTTGAGACCTTGTAACTCAACCATTTTAGGCACACGTTCGTCCACGACCTGATCAAAATTTACTTGACATGAATCGATTCCCATTTTTCCTGAGCTGAATACACCGCCTAAAGCTGCTAAAGATACCAACGTCATTAGCCAAAGTTTATTTTGAATGGTCATAATTTTCCTTTTTCAAAAAGTACGTATTTTTTTATAATAATGTTATTGTGTTCAATAAGTTGCATTAAATGTAACTCGACAGGCACTATGCCATAAACTAATTTAATCTAGTGTTCAAGATAGTTGATGATAAACGCATTTTTTGAATACCAAGTCATTATATTTTTTTATGGCTGTATTTATATGATGGTGCATAAAAAACCCCGCTTGCGCGGGGAACAGGGGATTGTTGGTTTTAACCAACTGAGGAAAACGAATCAGGTTACCTTGTGCTATTCGATTTAGGTAACGTTGCGTAATAGGCTGCCAATTGCTCAATCTCACCGTCGCTTAACTGACGTGCAATTTGACGCATGGCTGAATGAACGTCGCTTTCTCTAACGCCTTGCTTATAGCTTTGCATGCTACGCTCAAAAATATAGGCTTCTTGACCTGCCAAAGCAGGGGTTTCATTAATACCACCCTCGCCTTTCACACCGTGACAACTGGCACACGGTGTAATCAATCGCTTAACATCGCCTTGGCGTACTAAATAATCTGTCTGACGATAGGCATCGTCACTCAATGCGAGTTGAACACTGGCGGTCGGTAAATTTTTATTAGCATAATAAACAGCCAAATCTGCCATGTCTTGTTGCGTAAGCATCGCAGAAAGTGCCGCCATTGCTTCTGCACCTTGATGCTTTACAAAACGTCCCTCAGCATAGTCTTGTAAGGTTTTGTAGGTATAACTGGTTCGCTGACCTGCAGTCGATGGCCAGTTGCGTGATAAGGCTTGCCCTCCCTCACCATGACAACTAGCGCACATCATATCGGCATTGAGTTTTTCACCACGCGCAACATCACCTACAGGCATCGAGGCTAAATTGGCATGCAAATCTTTAACCGTCCATGGTGCTGCCGAATGACCATCTGAGTCGGCTAATGCGGACAATGAAACAATCACACCCAAGGCAACCAAAGCTGTTTTTTTACATAATGTCATTGTATTAGCTCCTTATGCAAAACAATCTTGCGTAAATGCACGCATCCAAGTCTGCTGATAAACCGCACCCAAACGAATTTGTGCAGGGGTTTGATGTAACGAAGGATAACGATCAGGATTAACGCGATACATCACATTCCCTTCTTTCAAACGGAAAACGTCAGCAACAAACAAACCGTAATCACTACCTGCGAGCGCGTAACACGTATTCTCCCAGACTGGATTTTCATTAGGCTCACGACCTGCCAAGGCATCAATCACTGCCATCGCGGTCACTTTCGCTTGACTGTTTGCCGAAAAACCAGATTTAGGTGCCATACCGCCATGCGTCGCATCCCCTAACACATACACATCTTTGAAATGATTTGAAGCAAAATCTGTTAAGTTAACTGGACACCAACCTTTGTCATCACTCAAACCCAAGTCTTGCGCAATTTTACCCACACGCTGTGGTGGGATAATGTTCAGCACATCAGCCTTAATGCTACCGCCTTCAAAGGTCACTGTTTTGGTTTTGGCATCAATTGACTTCACTTTACCGCCATCTTTAGCCCTTATCCACTCTAATTGCGAAGGAACCATATGATGCTTAACATCACTTGGCATGCCTTTCATAAACTCTTCTGGAATATTGAAGTTATAAAGACGATTCCACCCTAACAACATATTTTTGTCTGTAACAAACTCGTTTTTAGGATCTAAGCCAATAATTTTTGCTGTTGGATTATGCTTGGCACACCACTCTGTTACCAATGCTAAACGCTCGTAGGGTCCAGGTGGGCAACGATAGGGATTGGGAGGCGCAACCATCACAAAAGTACCACCTTGTGGCATGGCTTTAAGCTGGTCTGCTAATAATTGTGTTTGATTTCCTGGAATCCAGCCACTGGGAATCTGCGTATTGGCGATCGTTTCCGAGTAACCAGCAACCTTGTCGTACATGACTTCAATGCCAGGAGACACAACCAATTTATCGTATGCAACCTCTTTTCCGCCAGATAGTCGAAGTACTTTCTTGTCGAGATCACCACCCGTAACCGTATCAAAAATAAAATTGATGCCGTACTTTTTAGCAAAATCATCGTAGGTTACTTCTAGATCACGCATGCCAATATGACCTGTAATCACTTCGGTGCTACCATAGGGTCGAATATAGATACGATTTTTCTCAATGACAGTGACACGAATATTAGCATCTGCAAGTTTGAGATACTTAGCAAAAGTCGCACCACCAACACCACCACCCAAAACCACAACATGAGGCTGAGCGGCAGCAAATAAGGTGCGCGTTGGCAACGCAAGGGCTGCTGCACTCATAGCAGCCATTGTCAAAAATTGACGACGATTCATCATAATTCTGCTCCTCAATCCAGTTTTTGCGCGGCAAAATAGTCTGCCATTTCCGCAATTTCTTCGGCTGTAAACCCCTCTACAACCCTACTCATCAGCGTGGAAGCACGTTTACCCGATTTAAAATCACTCATTGCTTGAATGAACTGCTGCTTTGGCATCGCTGCCAATTCTGGGTAAGACTCTGCAGACAACTTACCTTGTGTGCCATGACAAGCAGCACAACTTTGTGCCGCCATCTCGCCCGCCATGGGTGCTGCAAGTACTGATTCTGCAAACAAACCCAACACGATAGGAATTAATGCTTTTTTCATTTTGTTCTCCTTATCGCAACCACACATAGAAACCAATACCAAAGAACTGCACCATAAACAGCACAATCGACCACAGCGCATAACGACCAATTTTGGTAATCCCCTCGGTTGGTGTGTATACGCCATTCGTTTGCCCTGCGTGCCAAGCAACCAAGGTGATATAGGTCATGACCAAACCACCAATTACCAAGAAAGTGACAAAGAACATAATCGTGCTATACCAATCCATATTGATGGTATAGTCCATCGCATCATAACCATGCACCCCATAAAGAATACCCCAGCGCAAAGCTTCCTTAGCAATCGCTAAAATGATGAGCAATAGCGCACCAACAGGCAATACAGCATAAGCCCAGCCCGTATTCATCTTGCCACGCACCCACTGTGCAAAAGCAACGAATAACAACATACTCACCAAGCTAATCCACATCCAGATTGACCCAGCAAAAAAGGTCATGTTTTCTGGCAAGCTCAACATCCACCAAGCACCAAAGCCAACACTCACCACACCACCAAAGGTAATGAGTTTCATGCCCAACTGACCAACCCAATCTAAATACTCAGCGGTCATATTGGCAGTTTCATCATCCAAGCGTGGACGATAGTAACGCTGATACCCCACCAAAACGGCACCGACAACAGGCGCACTTAAGCTAATAAAGAATAAGAAGCGCGACAAACTATAAGCATGTAACGTCTGACCCGAAGCATCGATATGACCATTAGGCGCGTACCAGCTCATCCATTGCTCTGGCAGCAACATTTGATAGGTCAATACATGCATAATAAACCCAACAACCAGTAATAATGCAATTGACATCAGCAATGAACCTGGACAAACAGTTTTACGCGTTTTGCCCAAATCATGATTTTGGTTATAGAAAAACATATTCAGCAAAGCTGCAACTGTCAGAATGATAATGAACCCAATCACCCACCATGCCGACAACACGTTAGAGGTATACCAAAACGGATCGTAAATCACCTGCACAAATAGTAGTGGCGCAACGCCCAAGAATACCGCTAACGATAACATGAACTTAGAGACAGGCAACATTGACTGTGCCAAACGACGGCGTTGCGTATCTTGACTCAACGCACCCCATAAAGTTAATGCAGATGCACCTAACATCACCTGAACAGCTGCAATATGCAATGCCCAAGTGACAACGCCTAAAATTAAAAACACCACGGGATGTGTTGGCACGCCCGCTACATCACGTAGTGCATATAAAGCTTGAACATCCATTAGTGTGTTCCTCCTAGTGTTGTCAAGTAAGCAGCCAAGGCTTCAGCCTCGTCATCTTTTAAAGGAATTTGTGGCATATACAAGGTATTGCCTGTCGCTAACGCACCCAGTAAATAGCCTTTAATCTCAACTACATTGGTATTACCACCAAAATAATTCACCATCGGGCGGATGCCTGTTGCGGTTAAACTATGACAATTACTACATAAAATCATTGCTAATGTCTGACCAACTTCGACTTTATTGTTATCCGTGATCGTGCGTAGATTTTCGGGAATGAAAATGTGTGTTTTCAAAATACCCTTGTCTTCGATTAGCGGCAATTCGCTTTTAATGCCTAACCCAGGCACATCGCGCGCAATGATTTGATTCGAGTAAACATACTGACCCGCAACAAAAGGCTTACGAATCGATTCACGTGCCACTTCTTCAGGCCACAAACCGAAGATCAGGATAGACACCGTCGCCACCGAAGCCACAACGGTTGTAATTAACCGTGGCGTCACCAGCATGGCAATAAAATACACCAACATACCGCCCAAAGTGGCATATAAACTTGGCGCAAACCATTCTGGTAAACGATTTTCCATGATCAAATGCGCGTAATTAGGCAAGGTTGCTAAATACCACTGGAACAAGGCACCACCAACAATTACCCCCACAATACCGAATGTTGCTAACCAACGATTCATTTTGCGACGGAATTCAAGATCGGTAAAACCAGCAGTTACAATACTACCAACGACCGCAGTAACGGATAGCATAAACATAGTGCGCATCGATAACTGAGCAAAGGTATTCGCACCATAGAAGCCATTCAAATAGCCGCCTTCTGTAAACCATTCTGGCTTACCTGGCCACATCATGAACGATAAGATGCCCAAAATAATGAGCATGGTGGCATAAGAAGCCAAGCCCAAAATCACGGTAATGCGTAAATGTGTGCGCTGATCGATTTTACCGACCAAATACACCACGGCATACACACCAACGACTTCGATCATAAAGAAAACCCATTCTGTTGCCCACTTCCAGACAAATGTGTGAATGAGAGCAGAAATACCACGTGGACTGGCAACCGTGGTCGAAAACCAAATCCCTGGTCCTGTAATCGACCCTAAAATGTAAGAAAAAACCAATAAGAAAAGACCATACCGCTTCACAAACTCTAATAACTCTGGCTTGTTTTGACGGTAGGCAATGGTTGCCAAGATCATAAAAAACACTGACGCGCCCACCGAAGTATGCGAGAAAAGCACGTGAATGGTAGACATAATACCTACCACCCAACCACTGCCTACCCCTGGTTCGTACCAGGTTGGAAAGAGACCGATGATTTCCATCTGTTTGCTCCATTTAATGTATATTAGGATTTTTTATTATCACACCAACATCTTCATATTGATATGCGACAAATTGTCACGCCACCCTTTGTTTTATTCTGCCGCATTCATATTTGTGAATGTGCAATGTGACAATTTGTATTAAGAACATAGAAGATACGCCAAAAAAATGCTGCTGACTAATTAAATTTTTATGCATACAGGACAAAATTAATTTTATAACTCATAAAAAACACTTATTGAGTACCCTAATAATAAGTATTTAAAGTAACTTATTATTAATTAAAAGACATAAAAAAACCCACGCTATCGCGCGGGCTTTTGATTACAAAAAAATCGTGTTAAAAACTCGCCGCTTCTGCTTCGGTATAAGCAATGGCAATATAACGACCAATCAGCGCATCAAATCCTTTCCAATCGCGGAACTTTTTCATCTTAGCAACAATTTTATCTTTCATCTCAGCAGCGCTCATGCCTTCTTTTTGATAGGCAACAGTGCTGTTGTAGATGATCTCTAAAAACTCTAAATAAATATCTGCCTGCTTAGGTCCAAACTTATAGTGTCCTTGAACATAGTTGGTCGCTTGAGTATCTGTTTTAAGCTTTTTAATGCCTTCGATTGATCCTACATAACTACCATCATCCATATTCGCCACGCGACCGACCATGAGCATATCAGCGACATAAACCGTTTTATCGGCAGTCACTTCTAGGCAGAAGTCGGAGTCTGTATGACATTTTCCGTAATAGTGAACGCGCAATAATGTATCACCCATATCAAAAACTTCACCACCCTTTAACACTTGGTTCGGTGCAGTAATCACTGTTCCAGCAGTAGCATTATTGGTTGCACGTGCTTGCATGTTTAACCAGAACTCACCAACGCCCTCTTTTAAGGCTTTATGCAAATTTTCGTGGGCATAAATTTCGACGGATGGCCACTCTTGTATAAAAGCATGATTGCCTAACCAATGGTCGCCATGAAAGTGGGAATTGAAAATTTTGACAACAGGTTTATCCGTCATTTTTTTAATTTGACGAATCATCATTTCGCCAATTTGTACCGAACCACCCGTGTCATAAACAACGACACCTTTTTGAGTAATAATAAAACCCATATTTGAGAACATGCCTTGATTCTCTGGCGTTGGCTCTGGATCTTTAGCAACAATCACATAACAATGCGTCGAGACTTTTTGAGGTTTAACATCGGGAACACGAGGTCCTTTAACCACCATATCGTCATTAGCATAAACAGGCTTGAGTACAGAAAACCCAACAGCACCCAATGCCGAAGCGCCAACAACACTTGTAATGAAACGACGACGACTAACGCCACTTGAAAGATATGAACTTGTCATCCCAATTTTCCTTTATTTTATGAGACCCGTGTCGATTAACACGACAACAATAATATGCGTATAATGTAGCGCAATGAAGCACTAAATGACAATGGAATTATGATGAGTACTGATGCAAAAGATGACATTCAAACCAGCATTGACGCGTTAATCGAACGCTTTGCTTTTTTTAACGATTGGAAAGACCGTTATCAGTATTTAATTGACCTAGGTAAAAAGCTACCAGCTTTTAATGAAGCATGGGAAACGGATGACAATCGCATTCACGGTTGCCAGTCGCAAGTATGGTTACACATCGAGCAAAAAGAAGGACGCTTTTATTTGCATGCTAAAAGTGATGCTACCATTGTTGCTGGAATGATTGCCTTAATTCTTTGGGTATTTAACGGCAGAACCAGCGATGAGATTTTAAACACACCACTAGACTTTTTAGGAAAAATTGGCTTATTGCAGCATTTGTCGCCCAGTCGAGCCAATGGTTTATATAACATGATTAAACACTTGCACGCACAGGCAAAACTGTCTGCATAATAATAAGCAAACATATAAAGGCTATTGAATCATGACTATTTTACTCGTTGAAGATAATTTAGTGATTCAAAAAATAGAAAGTGCGCTCATTCGCAGTCTTGGCTATGAGGTTAGCATTGCTGGTACGGGTGAACTGGCAGTTGACCTTGTACAAAGAAATGTTTTTTCATTAATTTTAATGGACATGCAGCTTCCTGGTATCGACGGGCTTGAAACAACACGACGCATACGCAACCTAGGCATCAAAACACCAATCATTGCCATAACAGGCAATAATACGACCGAAGACAAAATGGCGTGCAAACAAGCAGGAATGAACGCTTTTTTAACCAAACCCATCCAACAAATGCAGTTAGAATCGGCATTAAAGCACTTTCTCTAGCCAATACCAACCCAAGCGCAACCACCCAAGCGCCTTTATTTTTAAAGTTTTCCTAGTTTTTTTATTGGGCTGGGAGCAGATCTAGCTTCTGATCTGGCGTAAACACTTGGCGATCTCTAATTATCCGTCATTCCCGCGAAAGCGGGAATCTATCTCATTAATTTCATGGATCCCCGCCTACGCGAGGATGACGAAAGGTAGGTTATTAGAAGTCCCCAACATCAATCTGCGCCTTAATTGATCTTAAACATGAATCTAGAAGTTAAGTAATTGACAATTCATTTTTCGATGGCTAACATACTTGTAAGTACATAAAAAAACTCATTTTTTCTTGCAAAATATTTTAATTCAGAGGGTTGGTCATGACCATCACAAAAAAGTTACTGTTTTCGTTTGGTGGGCTTGCAGCCGTTCTGTTGTTATCTGTCGGGCAAGTTGCTGTGCAGAATATCGGCACCAAGTCCGAAATGGAAGGCATTCAACAAGTTTTGTCTGTTGGTAATTATGTCACAAGCGTTATTCACGAGTTGCAAATCGAACGTGGCTTGTCTGCGGGTTTTTTAGCGTCTAAAGGGGCTAAAAACAAGGAAGCACTAGCGTCACAGCGTCAGAAAGTTGATGCCGCTTGGCAACGTCTTGCCTCTGCAGCCATCGGTCAATCATTAGAAGCCGTACAGAAGTCAGCGCTCGATTCATTATTATCGAGTCAGTCATCATTGCAGTCTACACGCGCCTCGATCGATGGTTTGTCAATCGCACAACCTCAAGCCATTGCGTTTCTACACAGCAACGATTAAACACGGCATTACGTTTATGGGCAGTGCCGTTACGGTTATTGATATTTCGGTTGCCTCGCAAGCACTCAAGACACTGATCGAAGCAAAAGAGCTGGCAGGACAAGAGCGTGCGACAGGAAATGCGGCTTTTTCGGCGGGCAAGTTTGCCAGCAACGAAGCGCTAGAAAAGTTTTTGGCCTTGGGTGCAATTCGTAAAGATAAGCTCGATGAGTTTGCGCGTTTAGCGCCACCCGCTCAGGTAGCAATGCTCAATGAAATGCGTGCTAGCCCCTTGTTTGCTGATTTAAATGCCCTCACCAAAAAAGCGTTAGACAATAGTATTGCTGGTGTGCCCTTAGATATTGATCCGCAAGTCTGGTTTGCCAAAACAACCGATCGCATTAATGTTTTTAAGCAGGTTGAAGATTCATTAAGTCAAACCATTAACACCATGGCAAACCAGAAAGTGAGTGGTGCAAGCCAGACATTAGTATGGGTTACACTAATAATCGTATTGTTATTGGCGATGATGGTGTGGTTATACTTAAATGTGATTCAGCGTGGTATTCGTTTACCACTCGAAAACATGGTGGCACGCATCGTTGATATTGCTAAGTCTGCCAATTTTAAACAGCAGATTGCTTACGATGCGCAAGATGAAATTGGTGATGCAGCACGTGCGCTCAATCGCTTGTTAACCGAAATCGATCAAGGGTTAACCGAAGCGAATAAAGTGGTGTCGGCAATTGCACAAGCTGACTTTAGTCAGCGCATGACAGCGAATTATGTGGGCGACTTAGCACGTCTGAAAGAAGGTGTGAATGCATCCGCACATAGTGTTTCGTTCATGATGGGTGAACTCGAAAAAATCATGCTCAGTTTGCAGGCGGGCAAGTTCGATGTTCGTATGGACAATAAAGTACCGCAAGCCTTCAGTCGTTTAGTCGAGCAGGCTTTGCACTCGGTCAGTCATGTTGTGACTGATATTAATACGATTATGGAACAAATGAAATCGGGGAATTTCGAGGCACGGGTTCAAGCGAATGCACAAGGTGACTTGTTGGCACTTAAAAATGCGATTAATGATTCAATGGAAAATACCGCCAGAGTCATTTCATCCATTGTTGCTGTGGTCGAAGCACAAGCACAGGGCGACTTAACGGCGGAGTTAGCTTCTGGCACATATCAGGGACAATTCCACGATTTAAAAAATGCGATGGCTTATTCGGCACAACGCGTTAAAGAGTCGGTGATTAAAGCCAGTGCCGCTTCATTAGTGGTGAATCAAGCAGCAACACAAGTTTCGCAAGGCGCTAGCGACTTGTCGGCTCGTGTGCAAGAGCAAGCCGCTGCATTAGAAGAAACGAGTGCAACGATGAATGAAATGACATCAGCAGTACAGGCAAATACCGCCAGTGCTCGCACAGTAGCCGATCTGACAAACTCTGTTCAATCGCAGGCCAAAGAAGGCGTGAAAGTGATGCGCGAAACCATTGATGCCATGCAATCCATTAAGGCGTCTAGCGCCAAAATTAACGATATTGTGACCATTATTGATGGTATTGCTTTTCAGACCAATTTACTCGCATTGAACGCAGCGGTCGAAGCAGCGCGTGCGGGCGAGCATGGACGTGGTTTTGCGGTAGTTGCATCAGAAGTGCGTGCCTTAGCAGGAAAGTCTGCCGAAGCAGCCAAAGATATTAAAGTGCTTATTACCGATAGCGTTGCTCGTATCGAAAATGGCACGCAGCTTGCCGATAAATCTGGCGAGATGCTCAATGGTATTGCAGGATCAATTCAGCAGGTTGCAGGCATGATTGAAAGCATTGCCGATGCCAGCCACGAGCAAAGCATTGGTATTAGTCAGGTGCATCTAGCCATTGCCGATATTGATCGTGTGACGCAAGAAAACGCGGCTCTAGTCGAGGAAACGACGGCTGCTGCCGAAAGTCTGACCAGCGAAGCGAATGGATTGCGTAATGATATGGCATTTTTCAAGACAGGGCATCAGCCGAAAATGGCTGCTACACGCCCATCCGTAACGGGACGCGCACCAGCTCGGTCGCCAGTGGCTAATAGAACAGCAGCGGCTTTGCCAGCACCTGCTCATAAGACAAATAGCCAAGAATGGTCTGAGTTTTAAATAAGTACAGCCAACCTGCTCCTAAAACTTAGGAGCAGATTGTGCAGTTACGACCTGAGTACTTTGCTTGGTAAACGGCTTTATCGGCATTGGTGATTAACTGGCGCAATACCTGAGGCGTAACAGGTACTGAGATTTTAGATAATTATAACTTATCCAATCAGTCGAGACCTGACAGTTATCTGACGCACGTTGTTATGTAAATTGTGTGCCACCGTTTCAGCATCTGCCCGACCAACTGATGGCAACCAAATAACAAACTCTTCACCACCATAACGCACAGCAAGGTCTTTTTCGTGAATACTGCGCTGTAATTGATGTGCTAACTCGACCAATATGCGATCCCCTTCATCATGTCCATGTTCATCGTTAATGACTTTAAAATGGTCAACATCAATCATTAACAGAGATGCGCCCTGTATGCAATCGGCATCCTGCTGACAACTGGCAACGCTATTTTCTAATGCGCGTCTATTACCCAAACCTGTTAAAGGATCAATTTGACTGAGTACCGTCAGTTGGGTATTTTCAGTTTCTATGGCCTTAACATATAAAGACAGTTGCTCGTGCAACATACTAAGCTGAATATTGGCTTGCGCTAGGTCTTCTGCCATTTGCTGTGCTTCACGACGCGCCTTGAGTAACTCTGACTCGAATCGACTACGTTCGTGCGCCACAAAGAAAACCCAAAAATAACCTTCTTGACCATTGTAAGTGCTTTTTTGACAATTAACTAAAACGGGAACGGATTGCCTTCGGCTGTCATACAATTGCAAATGAATCTCTTGCAAAGATGCATGTCGATACAAAATAGGCCAAAGGTGTGTTTGTAAAAAAATACGACTGGCGGGCGGACATAAATCATCTAGACTTTTTTGATACCAAAATTCAACTGTTTCACCCACAAGCTGATGCAAATACGTATTGCTGATCAGAATGCGCCCTGTTGCATCAGTGATAAGCGCAGGGCATGGTAATTGATTCATTAAATTATTTACTTCCACGGTTATTCTTCTGTTAACGCGAGGGAACAGCATAAAAATAATCTTGCATTGCTTTAATAACCAATTCAGGATGACTCATATGCCCACAATGACCCGCAACATCGAGTATTTCCAAGCGACTCTTTTTCATCACTTGATGCATGTAATCACCAACACCCAATGGTACCAATGCATCTTTATCATGCTGAAGAATCAATACAGGACAATTAACGAAAGGCAAATCAGCACGATTATCAGAAAAAAATGTGGTTTTGGCAAAAACACTAGCAAGAATAGGATCGGTAGAACAAAAGCTATCAGAAAGCTCAGTGGATACTTTTCCGTCGTTGCCTTGACCTGACACAACGGGCGCTAAGTAGTTTGCCCAACCGATATAGTTTTGTTCCATTAACGAAAGTAACCCCTCTAAGTCCTCTCGTTCAAATCCGCCCAAATAATCTGGTGGATGATTAAGAAAACAAGGAGATGGGCCGACAAGCACCATGCATTGAAACAATTGAGGTCGTAAAATCGAAGCCAGTATCCCAGCACTGCAACTCACAGAATGCCCCACAAAGATAGCATCACGGTGCAAGTCTAATGCATCACAAACATCTAGTATGTCCTGAGCATAGCCTTGCATCTGAGAATAACGCTCGACATCGAAAAAAGAAGCATCCGATTTACCGCTACCCACGTAATCAAACAAAACTTGTCGGTGACTGCGAGTAAAGGCTGGTGTAATACGATCCCACATGTTTTGATTGCAACCAAAACCATGCGCATACACAATAACAGGATCTTCTGTTCCCTGTACATTGACATTGTTTCTTTTAATAATATCCATATTCATCTCTACAATTTATTAGCTAAAAAAGTAGATCACACGTTACGGTAAAGGCTATTCAGGAAAGACTGCTATGGAACTTGCTCAGTTATTAGGCATATCATAGAGCCAAGCGCATTAAAAACACAACGCTTAGTGTAGAAAATTACTTAAAAAAGCGTGAATGAAACGCTTATTAATCTTGCTGTTCGTCAATGTGCGTTTGTAGCGGAGCATGTCAAACTCTCTTTGGTTGGTACTGTCATTTTGTCCCATATGACGAATACATCAATATTAACTAATATTTATGATACATCTTTTATAATGATTGTTCTTGTTTTTTAATCGCGTTATCATTGAAAATATTTTTTATGATGGATACGACATCGTGCAGCTAACACGGTTTACAGATTACGCGCTGAGAGTATTAATGCATCTTGGACAACAAGAGGAAGGAACGCGCTCACAAATTGCCCCCTTAGCCGAAATGTTTCATGTGCCGCGTACGCATATGATGAAAGTGATTCATCAGTTAGGCAAAGCGGGCTGGATTACCACCTTTCAGGGTAGAGGGGGTGGGTTTTGTTTAGGTGTTGCCGCTGACCAAATTCGTTTAGGCGATGTCATTCGTAAGTTCGAACCCACAACACAACCCATTAATTGTTACCAACCCATCTGTCCCTTAGCTGGCAACTGTCTTTTATTTCCCGCGCTAAATCGAGCAACGCAAGCTTTTTTGACAGAATGCGATACCGTAACACTCGCAGATCTTATTGAACCAAAAAAAGAACACGCAGCGCACCTCGTCGAGCATCGCTTAGTTTAAAGCAATTAATCAGGCTGTCCATCAACACGACGCTGCAACCATACAGGCATGTAGTTCCATAGTAAAATCAAAAATGCACCCACCCATAAAGCCACTGTCAGTGGCAAAAATACCGACCACGTTGTTGAGAGTAAACGACTGACCCCAGCAGTAATAACCAGCAAAAAAGCCCACTGCATACCAGGCAGAACCACTAATGCACGCCCACTATGACCTAAAGACACGCGCGCCATCATGCCGAAACCAATACCACCCATACCAATAATCATCCAAGCATGCGTTGATAATGCGGCAATATCGGGTCGCAATAATACGAGAGACTTCAGTAAAAACCCAATAGCCAGCCCTGCGTAACCCAAATGCAAAATCCAGACAAGGGGATTCGTATGCGTGCGCCAACTTTGCCAGTAAATGAGTTGTGCAAACAGAAGCCCAAACATGAGCAACGAGGCAACAGAAAAAAGCGACAGAAACATACCTGTCATATCAAGTAAAGCAACCAATAGCAACAGTGCAAAGTAGGCTTGTACTAAGCGTTCTGGTGTTTTCTTCAGTGATAAAGCACAGCCTCTCTCGCTAAAGAAAGGAATAATGCGCCCACCCATCACTAACAATAAACTCACCAAAGCGTAGGTCGCTAATTGACTGGCTAAGGCATTGGATACGGCCTCTGTGATCGTTGCCAGGTGAAAAAGCGTATTTGCGACGATTAATGCGCACAAGACAGCAATAAACGGCCATTGACTCCACTGCTTGCGTCGCCAAATCGGTCTGGCAATCGCCCATAATAACCAAGGCAAGAAAAGACTATCGCCTAACGCGATTAAGTAACTCGGTATTAAGTCGCCCAACCACCAAACTAGCCGTCCCAACAACCACGTAGTCGCCAGCGCCGCTAACATCCATCCTGTTGGTGTGCTCAGTTTGGTCCAATTACGAACTGCCGTTAGCAAGAAACCTGCCGCTAAAGCAGAACCGAGTCCCACTAACATCTCGTGCTGATGCCATACCATCATGCCCCCATGAGGTGAAAACTGTGCATAACCCAGTAACCACAAACCCCACAAGGAAACCCCTATCACTGCCCATAAACTTGTCAACAAAAAGAAGGGACGAAAACCCAAGCCAAAAAGATTGTATTTTCCTACTTGGCGAGCAACACGCAATGGCGGCAAATCAATCATACTACTTACTGCTTACTCAAAAAACATTCATATATAATACATCTTTAAGAACAGAGACGACAAGCGCAATAAACAACAGCACGCGACAGTTTATAATGCGATGAGTGTCGATGCTACTGTCATCTTTCCATAATCCTCCCCTTCCACTTGCCCATCCAGCACCGCCAACAAACGTTGTGCCACGGCATCTACTGATAAGTCTTCGGCAATGGGACGGGTAACGCCTTCGATCGGCGCACTGACTTTTTCATTAATCATGCCATTGTTAATGTCGATTATCGGGATGCGTTTATCGGCTGATACTTCGGCTTCTCCGCCATCGCCACGAATGACCAGCACTCGTCCCTGCCCTTGTAGCTTAGCAACCTGAGCGTGAAGATCGACATATTCTTGATGAAAGACGCCGCGAATACTCAAGGATGCATTTAATGGATTGAGCATTCTCGCCACCGTGTGCATGACCGAGCGCAAACCTAGTGTTTGCTTTAAATCTAACCAACCAACAAGTTGCGGAAAAAAAGATTCCATGCGCAAATAAACCCAATTATGTTCATTGAGAGCCGATTCAGCTTGTTGCCAGTTGTCTGCAATGGGCAGTCCCATCGCCTTAATAACTGGTTCGAGATAGAGTCGGTCGCTATCGCCACCAACAGCGCCATGCATCACCACGCGCTTGCCTTGTTTGGCAAGCTCAAGGCTGGCGAGTAAAAACCACGGTAATTGGCGACGCTTACCCGCATAGACTGGCCAGTCGATGTCGGATTTTAGATGAGTAGGTGCACCCATACCAAGACGCAATCCTTCTGCCAAACCAGCGGCTTCTTCGGGGCTTTCGGTGCGCAAGCGTAGCATCATCAAAAATGCACCGAGCTGTACATCGCTGACTTCTCCGCCAAGCAACCATTGTGCGGCTTGTTTCGCTTCAGCCCGAGTTAATGTTCTGCCAAGGGTTGCGCCACGTCCGATAACGCGGACAATATCGGTAAAGCTGTTGATGCTATCCGTGCGCTTACTATGCGTTGAAGACATGATTCAATCCCTCTTGCTGTCTGGTTGCGGCAATCAATTGTTCTTGCGCCAAGGTCGCCACACTACCGACAATCAGTAAGCTGGGCGATTGAAATTGATGGGCTTCAACACGCTCAACCACCTCAAATAGCGTGGATTTAAGCACCCTCTGATCGGGATGTGAACCTTTTTCGATGACCGCAATCGGATAATCGGCAGGTAGCCCAGCCGTTTGTAGCTTTTGTGTCAACTCGCCTAAACTCGACAACCCCATGTAAAAGGCAAGCGTCTGACGTGGGGCAACTAAGGCATCCCAAGGCAAGTCGAGTTGTCCGTCTTTTAAATGGGCGGTAATTAAGCTTAAGCCTTGCGAGTGATCTCGATGCGTCAACGGAATACCCGCACTGGCGGCACAGCCTAAGGCGGCAGTAATACCAGGAATAACAGACACGGGAACTCCTGCCGCCTGCATGGCTTGCATTTCCTCGCCCCCACGACCAAAAACAAAGGGGTCACCTGCTTTAAGGCGCACGACTTTTTGTCCTTCCTGCGCCAAACGAATCATCATGGCATTGATGTCTTCTTGTGGCACGCAGTGATTTTTGCGTTCTTTGCCGACATAAATACGATCGCTATCTCGACGCACCAAGGCCATAATTTCTGGCGGAATGAGGCGATCGTATAGAACCACATCAGCCGATTGCATGGTTTGTAATGCTGCAATGGTTAACCAGTCGGGTTTGCCAGAACCGACACCCACCAAGTGGACAGACCCTGTTTCAAAGTCGGCATCGGTTTGTGTTAAGGCGTCTTGCATAATGGACTCGCTTTGTGCGATTTGTCCCGATAAGACCGCCTCTGACCAACTTCCTGTGAGCATTTTCTCCCAAAAACGACGGCGCAAATCGGGTGAAAAGGTGTTTTTAACGGTTTGTCGATAGTGAGAAGCCAATTTCGCTAATTGGGTATAGGTTTGTGGGACTAAGGCTTCGATTTTGGTTTTGAGCAGTCGCGCTAACACGGGCGACTCACCACCCGATGATACGGCAATGGTAATCGGCCCACGCTCGACAATCGCTGGCATAATAAAGCGGCACTTAACAGGTGTATCGACGACATTCACCAAGATATGACGCGCTTCGCAATCATCCGACACTTGAGCGTTAACCGCTTCATCGTTGGTTGCTGCAATCACCAGACGCCACGGCTGATTGAGCACCTGAGCATCATATCGCTGGGCAATGTGAGCAATGTCGCCTTGTGCCAATAACTTAGCAAGTTCATCGGTCAAATCTGGGCTAACTACCGTCACCGCAGCCCCCGCTTCACGCAATAAGGTCACCTTACGCAAGCCAATGCCGCCACCTCCGATCACTAAAGCTGGCTGATTGGTCATTTTAATAAAAATAGGAAGGTGTTCCATATTATGCCTCTTTCGCTAACAACAAAAAAGGCGTTCAGTTGTGATTACTACGATAGCAAGTAATCACAACTGAACGCCTTTGTTCAGATACATTAAGTCGTCGTTGACTTATTTTTTTATGATAAAGCAATTAAAATGCCAATTAAATTATTTTATATAATTCAATATGTTATAAAAAAAATTATATAAAAAATTGGCACTAAAAAACAATAATGTTTTTTATGGTTAGGTTTGCACCAAGATGTTATTTAAAACAAGCTTGGCTTTGGTTTTTTAACGCCCCCATTGTAGTCCACCGATATTCATCGTTATCATTACGATAAAATTATGGTCATTTATTGTGATATTATCTAACTGGTTCGTTAAACTTATTGGCGTAACGATTATTTCTTCAACAACAACCTAGGTTATCGCTTTGCTTAAATCTCACCATCCCGACAGTGTTCTGATTATTGGTAGCGGTATTGCGGGGCTATCACTCGCCCTAAAATTAGCAGAATACATACCTGTGACGTTATTGGCAAAGCGTGGTCTGCTAGAGTCGAACACACGCTGGGCGCAAGGCGGTATTGCTGCTGTATTAGATCCAAACGATAGTATCGAGCGACACGTTCAAGATACACTCGTTGCTGGTGATGGTTTATGCGATGAAGCTGCGGTTCGTTTTACAGCCGAAGCAGGCAAACGCGTCATTGAAGAGTTGGTGCATCTCTCCGTCCCCTTTACACCCTGCAATATTGATAACGACAACGACTGTGCGCTATATCCTTTTCATTTAACGCGTGAAGGGGGACACTCGCATCGCCGTATCATTCATGCTGCGGATCATACGGGACAATCTGTCCAAATTACCCTCGCACATAAAGCAAGACAGCATCCTAATATCACCCTACTGGAACATTACACTGCTGTCGACTTAATTCGCGTTGACGGTCGCTGTGTTGGTGCATATGCGCTGAATCAAGCCACAGTTGAATTTACAACCTTTGCTGCTCGTGCGGTGGTACTCGCAACAGGTGGTGCTGGCAAAGTCTATCTTTACACCAGCAATCCTGATCTCGCTACAGGTGATGGTGTGGCAATGGCGTGGCGTGCGGGGTGTCGTGTTGCTAATATGGAATTTATGCAATTTCATCCTACGGTACTTTTTCATCCATCTGAGCGGGCTTTTTTGGTTTCTGAAGCGGTACGTGGTGAAGGCGGATTACTTAAACGCCCCGATGGCACGCGCTTTATGCCCGACTACGATGATCGTGCAGAACTGGCACCAAGAGATATTGTGGCGAGAGCCATCGACAGTGAAATGAAAAAATTGGGTTGCGATCATGTCTGGTTGGATATTAGTCACAAGTCTGCGGAGTTTATTACCGCACACTTCCCAACCATTTATAAACGTTGTCTTTCACTTGGTATCGATATTACCAAAGAGCCGATCCCCGTTGTTCCTGCTGCCCACTACACCTGTGGCGGCGTAATGACTGATCATCACGCCAAAACTGACTTAAACAGCCTTTATGCTATTGGTGAAGTTGCCTACACAGGACTGCACGGTGCGAATCGCCTTGCCAGCAACTCCTTACTGGAGGCGCTTGTTTATGCCGATGCCGCCTATCAAGATATTATTCAACAACTGCAAGCTGGGAATTTACTTGCACCGCCTGCATTACCCGATTGGGATGACAGCCAAGTACGCCCCAGCCCAGAACAGATCATGGTCAGCCATGACTGGGATGAGTTGCGTCGCGTTATGTGGGATTATGTTGGCATCGTTCGCACCAAAAAGCGACTTAACCTTGCGCTCAAACGCATTTTAATGATTCGTGAAGAAATTGAAGAGTTTTACGCTCACTACGAGCTAAATACCGACTTTGTAGAGTTGCGTAATTTAGCACTGGTTAGCGAGCTGATTATTCGCTCTGCATTGAGTCGAAAAGAAAGCAGAGGGCTGCATTATATTGCTGACTATCCTCATAAAATTGAAGATAGTCAGCCGACAATTATGACGCCAAAAACCCAACTAGGCTAATGGTGCAGAACGAAGCGGTTAGTACTTCGCAACCGCTTCATTCGTATCCTGATTGTGATTAAGCTTTTCTCGTTTAACCGCAATCAACATATATTCGGCTTTTGCCCCCAAATACACATATAAACCCAAACCAACCATCAAAGCAACAGCCGACAACATCATCCATGTCGCACTCGATAAATAATCCCCTGAACCAATTGCCGATTTAAACATCAACAACAAGGCTTCTATGGATACCGCAATCATGATCGCTGCCATAAAGCGCGTAATGGTTCGTCGTGTCGAGCTATGACGGAAAATATCCTTGTGCATCAACACTTCTTCTTCTAGCGTTGTCTTCGCTAAATCGAAGATGGCAAGCCCAAGGGTAATAAAAATAATGGCACTAAAGGGTCTTACCGACTCAACATGTGACGGTTCTTCGAGCATTTTGAGTAATTCTGAAAAACCAGAAAATAGCAGAATACCTACCACTAAAAACAACCCTAAAGCGATCGTTGAGTAAATTGCCTTAAATAACGGCTCAAAACGCATACGCAGGCTATCACCCATTAAAAAGCTGACTGTTTTTTCTAAATCTAAGTCGATCACCAAATAACCACAAATATCACCCGACTCGTTGCGCATAGGAATAGCACCCGAAAGACACATCACACGGTCTGTGGTCGACAAATAAGGCTGTGTAAAAACAGCTTCTTGTCGCGCTTTCGCCATCACGAAGTAAGGACGTTGACTGCGATCCTTTCCGCGATTAGCATGATCCGTTTTTGCTTTAAAGTCGCTAAATAAATAATTAGGACCATTTTGAACACCCTCTTTATCGAGCGTGTAAACAATATCCAAGAAAGGATAATGTTTGAACATTTCATCTAGCGTCTCTAAAATTTTCTCTGGACTTTCAAAAAGTTTTACATCTGCCAAACCAATCAGCATCGAACCCAGCATCTCTCGAATCATTGCTTGATAATCGTGATAACGTTCAATCACATTGACATAGCTTGCCATAATGCGTTTCCTTGGTTAGTAAAATTATTGACGAATTTGACCTTGACCAAAAACAATATATTTTTGTGAAGTTAACCCTTCTAGTCCCACAGGTCCGCGTGCATGGAACTTATCTGTGCTAATACCAATTTCTGCCCCTAAACCATACTCAAAGCCATCAGCAAAACGTGTCGATGCATTAACCATAACTGAACTTGAATCAACCTGTGCTAAAAACTGACGTGCTTTAGCATAATCTTGCGTCATGATTGCATCAGTATGGTGCGAACCGTAGGTATTAATATGTTCTATAGCAGCATCCATGCCATCAACAATTTTAATCGCTAAAATGGGCGCCAAGTACTCAGTAGACCAGTCCTCTTCGCTCGCTGCCAACATGGGGCTAATGGCGCAAGTACGGGGACAACCGCGAAGTTCTACCCCTTTAGCGCGATAAATATCAGCCATCTTTGGCAAGAACGCTGACGCAATGGCTGCATCGACTAATAAAGTTTCCATCGCATTACACACACCATAACGGTGCGTTTTAGCATTATCACAAACGCGCCAAGACAACGCTAAATCAGCGGTTGCATCGACATAACTATGGCATATACCATCTAAGTGTTTAATCACGGGAACGCGTGCGCCTTCACTGATACGCGCAATCAGGCTTTTACCGCCGCGAGGCACAATGACATCGACAAATTCGGGCATGGCAATTAAACGTCCGACCGCATCACGATCAGTTGTTTCGACCACTTGAACCGCCGTAGTCGGCAAATCAGTCGACCTTAACCCATCAATAATACACTGAGCAATGGCACGGTTAGAGTGAATGGCTTCCGAACCGCCGCGCAAAATCGTCGCATTACCAGATTTTAAGCACAAGGCCGCGGCATCGGCAGTCACATTCGGACGCGACTCATAAATAATACCGACAACACCTAAGGGAACGCGCATTTTACCCAGCTGAATACCCGAAGGACGATATGCCATATCTTTAATTTCGCCAATTGGATCGGGCAAGGCAGCAACCTGACGCACACCTGTGGCAATTGAGACAACACCAGCAGGCGTTAAACGTAAGCGATCAAGCATCGCATCATCTAACCCATTTACCTTGCCTGCAATTAAGTCTTTTTCATTTTCAGCGACTAAGAAGTCCGTTTTAGCGACTAATGCATCAGCAATCGCTAAGAGCGCCTTATTTTTTTGTGCTGTTGTTGCAACGGCTAAAACACGACTGGCAGAACGTGCTGCTTGTCCGAGGTTATTCATGTAATCTGTTATATTCATAGTATTTATTCCTTAGAGCATCACTAAAAAACCAAACGGCCTGGAGGCCTGGAGGAAGGGGGATTGAAAATAGCATCTAGCTATTAGATTAAAGCCCCTTCCTCCAGCCAAAAAACAAACTTGGAAAGTCTAAAAAAGCGAAACGCACTTTTTAGACTTTTAATTTCCCACTACTCGCCATATCAGCAACCAACCAACGTAATGATCGCCACGCATCACCAACAGCTTGACCTTTAATTTCACGATCAATGGTTAGACAAGTTGCTAACCATTGCTTAATGATTATCGGCTGCACGCGCTCTAATAATCGCCACAAAAGCCTATCACGCCCGCCCCACAGCTTATGAATCGCCAAGGTTTGAGATGACCAAGCGCGTTTTTGTTTCACGTCATCAATTAACGCCGCCCATGTACGCAACTCGCGTGACACCGCCCATAAAATAAGCACAGCATCCTCGCCCTCTTCCTGTAATCTCGCTAAAATCCGCAGACCATCACGAGGATTTTGCGCAAGAATCGCTGCGGACAAGGCAAACACATCGTATCTTGCCCAGTCTTGAGTGTCACGTTCGAGCAATGCCATATCCAAGGTTGTTAAACCTTGTAATTGCCAGCGTAACAAACTCTGCTTAGCAGACATCAAATTGCCTTCCGACCAATGCGCCAAGGCATCAGCGGCATCAGGTTGCAAGCGCATCCCTAAAGCCGATGCTTGTTCTTGTAACCAGCGCTGAACACCCGCAAGTGGCAGGACTTTACTATTAATGACCCAGCCAACAGAATCCCATGCCTTAACCCACTTCGCTTCTTGAGCACTTTTATCTAAAGCACCAGCACGTAATAGCAGCAAAACATCAGGATTAGGTGATCGTACTAATGATTGAAGTTGATCGGACTGCGCGACACTAATCTTCGTATTCACCTGAACCAGCATCACCCGCTGACTTGAAAACAAGGATAACTCTTGGTAAGCATTCAGCACATCGCCCCAATCGGCTACCGATTCAACAACCATCAGCTGCCGCTCGACAAAGCCCTGTTGTCTGCCAGCCAGCGCAAGCGCATCAATGGTATCTAATAAGCGCTGAGGCTCCTCACCAAAACAAAACACAAATGATGGCAAAGCATCACGCGCTTGCAATCGAGATGAGGCTTGCTCAGGTGTCATCATTCTGCTTTATCCAATGGCGTTAAACGTTGAACCAAACGAACAATGGCGTCGACAACGCGCGATCTAATATCAACCAATACTTCTTCTGATTCACGCGAAATGGCTAACGGGCGCTCGGCACCAATGGCGCTATTTGTACTGGATGTCGCAAAGTTCACTAAGCTTTGATCCACTTCTCGTGAGCGACGAATACTGGTATCGACTAACCATTCATCCTGCCCAACTTTACGAATACGGACGGGTTGGGTTAAGACGTATAATCTAGCAGAAATTTCACCGTAAGAACCAATGGCAGAAGGAACCGATTGTTGACTACTGGTTCCTAACCAAACCTCTAATTCGGCTTTGCTGGCATCATTAACCAATTCACAACCAAAACCGAGCAGCACCCGTTTTAACGCATCAACGACAGCGCCATCGGCACCCGAGCTAGAAACAAGTACTTTGCGAAATGGAAAAGATGGTTCGAGACCATCTTTAAAACCGCGTAATTGATATCCGCAGCCAGACAAAAGCAATGCTGGCAAAGACAACAACAGACCCCGTCTTGTTGTATCAATCCCCCTTTGGCAAAGGGGGCCTAAGGATGATTTATCGGGCAACAATATTCACCAAACGCCCAGGTACAACAATTACCTTGGTAATTTCTTTACCTTCGGTGTATTTTTGTACGCCATCGTCCATCAGCGCCATCGCTTCGACCTTGTCTTGCGACGCATCTGGCTCAACCGAAATTTTGCCCCGCAACTTGCCATTGACCTGCACCATCAGCTCAATGCTATCACGTGCTAAAGCCGAGGTATCTACCTGTGGCCAAGCAGCTGACACCAGCAAGCCTTCGCCACCCAAAGCAGCATACATAGCTTGCGTAATATGAGGCGCAACTGGGGATAGCATCATCACCAACGTCATTAAGCCTTCTTGCATCACTGCACGGGCTTGATCACCGCCTTCATGACGAGACAGTGCATTTGATAGTTCCATACACGAGGCAATGGCAGTGTTAAATGACTGACGACGTCCCCAATCATTAGTCACTTTTAAGAGTGTCTCGTGAACCTTGCGACGCAGCACCTTGTCGTCTTCATTCAAAGCCGACACGTCTAATACAGACACTGCACCCGCTTCGATATGCGTATGCACCAGTCGCCAAATACGATTAAGAAAACGAGATGCACCTTCTACGCCAGCATCAGACCATTCCAATGACTGCTCTGGAGGAGCTGCAAACATCGTAAACAAGCGTGCGGTATCAGCACCATATTGATCAATTAATGCCTGAGGATCAACACCGTTGTTTTTCGATTTCGACATCTTTTCCGTGCCACCGATTTCAACAGGCAAACCATCAGATTTCAGAACAGCAGACACAGGCTTACCTTTGTCGTCGGTGACCAGTTCAACATCAGCAGGATTGAACCATTGTTTACGACCATCAGCGCCCATGCGGAAGTAGGTATCGGCAATGACCATGCCTTGCGTCAGCAAACGCTTAAAGGGTTCATCGGTTTTAACCAAGCCTTCATCGCGCAATAATTTATGGAAGAAACGGGCATACAACAAGTGCAAAATCGCATGTTCGATGCCGCCAATGTATTGATCGACAGGCAACCAATGATCTGCCCGCGCATCAAGCATCTTATCCGTGCTATCTGGGCACGCATAACGCGCATAGTACCAGCTCGATTCAAAGAAAGTATCGAAGGTATCCGTTTCGCGTTTTGCCTCACCGCCACACTTAGGACAAGTACACTTTGTAAAGCTGTCTAACTGCGTCAACACGGACGCACCACCGTCTGGAATGACATCTTCTGGCAAACGCACTGGCAAGTCCGCCTCAGGCACAGGCACTGCGCCACAACTTGGGCAGTAAATAATGGGAATCGGACAACCCCAGTAACGCTGACGTGACATACCCCAATCGCGCAAACGGAAATTGACCGTCTTCTTACCTAGCCCTTTAATTTCGAGTGCTTTGGCAATGGCTTCAAAGGCATCATCGAAGGCTAAGCCATCGAATGAACCAGAATGGATAAGCTGACCTTTTTCAGTCATCGCTTCGGTTGAAACATCGGGTTCGCTGCCATCACAACTAATGACTGCCTTAACCGACAGCCCATATTGCTGTGCAAACTCCCAATCGCGCTGATCGTGTGCAGGGACACTCATCACCGCGCCTGTACCATAGCCCATCAATACAAAGTTAGCCACCCATACTGGCACTAACTCATTACTAATCGGATGGCGAACACGAATCCCTGTATCGACACCCTTCTTTTCCATGGTTTCGATAACCGCTTCGGATGTGCCTGTTTGCGCACACTCATGAATGAAGTTAGCGAGTGTTGGGTTGTTTTCTGCTGCGGATTTTGCCAAAGGATGTTCAGCAGCAATGGCCACATAAGTGACACCCATTAAGGTGTCGGGACGTGTCGTAAATACTTTTAAGCGACGCGCATCAGCATCGCCATCTATTGAAAACTCGATCTCCAAGCCTTGCGAGCGACCAATCCAGTTTTTCTGCATGGTCTTCACTTGCTCAGGCCATTCGGTGAGGGTATCTAAATCAGAAAGTAACTCATCAGCATATGCGGTAATTTTTAAAAACCACTGATTAATTTCCTTACGTTCAACCAAAGCACCAGAGCGCCAACCACGACCGTCAATGACTTGTTCATTCGCCAATACCGTGTTGTCAACGGGATCCCAGTTGACAACCGACAATCGACGGTAAACCAGCCCTTTTTCTAATAACTGTAGAAAGAACCACTGTTCCCATTTGTAGTAATCTGGCGAGCAAGTCGCTAACTCACGCGACCAATCGTAACCTAGCCCCAAGCTTTTAAGCTGGTTCTTCATGTAGTCGATATTACTATACGTCCAAGCGGCAGGCGCTACCTGATTGGCAATCGCTGCATTTTCTGCAGGCAAACCAAACGCATCCCAACCCATGGGCTGCAACACATTTTTTCCTTGCATGCGCATAAAACGAGCAATGACATCACCGATGGTGTAGTTGCGCACATGCCCCATATGCAATCGTCCCGAAGGATAAGGGAACATTGATAAACAGTAGAACTTTTCTTTGTTCTCATCCTCTACTGCCTTAAATACATCAGCATCTTGCCATTGTTGCTGAACACCACTTTCAATTTCCTTGGGACAATACACAGAATCCATGAGACACGCCTAATAAACAAACATAGGTGCTATTATGCAATAAATAGGTAGTCAATCGCTAGTATCCTAGTCTGTTAGTTAATTTTTAGACATAAAAAAGCCCCATCATAAGGACGGGGCTTTTTATTATTTCGCACAATTGCGCAGCAACAACGCAGGTTGGCTACGCAACAATTTATTAATTATTAAAACCGTCACGAGCAGCCAAAATTGCTAGGCGCAAGGCTCGCAGACGCTAGGCACGTACATAAGTACGTAACGAAGCGCGAGAACCGCAGTAACAACGCAAAATGGCTACGCAACAATTTATTAATTATTAAAACCGTCACGAGCAGCCAAAATTGCTAGGCGCAAGGCTCGCAGACGCTAGGCACGTACATAAGTACGTAACGAAGCGCGAGAACCGCAGTAACAACGCAAGATGGCTGCGCAGTAGGTTTTAATTATTGTTGAGATTTTAAGCGAACAATACCTAGCATCTTCATCACATACTTCTGATAAATTGGCTCTGAATTACCATTTTTCATGTTGCGAATGAAATATTTCTCGAAGGCAATCTTCGCTAAGTGAACCCACTTACCTTGTTTCGCCCAAGTTAAGTTACGTGGTGGAATCTGTGGTAATGCCACAAATGCCGCACCTGTGTCGCCTAAATCTGCCAAGCAAATGGTGTTCCAAGTTGCTTCTTCATCTGGTTCTTTGCCACCCAAAACATTTTCGATGTTATGGCAAATGGCAGTTACCATGCCTTCAATCATCAAGCCTGTTTTCGGCGTACCGACTGGCACTGGCGTTGCTTCTACGGGTGGAATGGCAACAACAACACCCAATGCATACACATTCTTATAAGTTGGGTTGCGATTGAACTTGTCAATCTTAACCATACCACGAGGATTAACTAAGGCTTCCTCTGCTTGCTGTAAGAACTTAGGACCTTTAAATGCAGGCAACATCATCGAATATTTAAATGGAAGTTCGTGCGATTTAATCACAGCACCGTTCATGTCGTGCTCATCCACAAACATAGTACCGTTTTCCATTTTGGTCACTTTAGCGTTACAAATCCAATTGATATGACGCTGACGCATAATGCTTTCGAGCATGCCTTTAGAATCACCTACGCCACCTAAACCCAAGTGTCCGATATATGGCTCAGAAGTAACATATGTCATTTTAACGTCTTTACGAATTTTTTTACGACGTAAATCTGTGTCCATAATCATGGCATATTCGTAGGCAGGACCGAAACAAGATGCACCTTGTACCGCACCAACAATAATAGGACCAGGTTCTTCGCACAGTTTTTTCCACTCATCGAAAGCTTCTTCCGAGTGCCCTGTACTACAAACTGATACCGTCTGACCACCGTGACTGATTGGACCAAAACCTGGCACTTCTTCAAAAGCCAAATAAGGGCCTGTCGCTAAAATGACAAAATCATAGTCGATGACTTGACCATCAGCACAAACCAATTTATTTTCGGTTGGCTTAATTTCAGTGACTGTTGCATGAATGAACTCAATGCCTTTACGATTAAGAGGGCCTGCCAGCTTGAAGCTAATGTCTTCTGGTTTACGCCAACCGACACCAACCCAAGGATTGGATGGCGTAAATTGAAATTCATCTAACGCTGAAACCACCTTAATGGTATGATTTTTACCTAAATGATTGTTAATGTCATACGCCATTGGCAGACCGCCAATACCAGCACCGACGATTACGATAGTAGCCATGAAGATTCCTTTTAAAAATATGCTCAGTTTACGCAGATTATTCTAGCAGAAAGACTGACCAATAAACCAGACTAAAAATTCAATGAGGTGATAAGTAATTATAATGAGGGAATAAGTAATTATACGATAAAATAGGGATGTGTTTATGAGATCAAATTTTCAGATTTAAAGGGTTTTCAACAATGCTACTGCCTCACTGGACTACCTCAAACAATCAAACCCTTTTTTGGTCGGGATTAACAGGGGCAAGTCTTGGTTTAGCGGTCTCGTTGCTACAAAAGGAACACCAACAGCCTTTTTTAATTATCACAGCGACCGCGCAACAAGCACAACAACTTGCCAGCGAAATCACATTTTTTACTCAATCTGAACCACTTATTCTACCCGACTGGGAAACCTTACCCTTTGATCGTTTTTCACCGCATCAAGATATTATTTCTGCTCGACTGACCGCACTATATGCTCAGTCACAGACACCGCCCAGATTTTTAATTGCTCAAATATCGACGTTGATGCATGCGCTTGTTCCTGCAGAACATTTATTAAAAAATAGTTTTGTGCTGCGTGTGGGTCAGTCACTAGATATGCAAGCATTTTTATTGCGTCTCGAAACAGCGGGTTACCAACGGGTGAGTCAAGTCATGGAGCATGGCGAGTACGCGGTACGCGGTGCATTATTAGATGTTTTCCCGATGGGTGGACAAGAAGCGCTTCGTATCGATTGGTTAGATAACGACATTGATTCAATCAGAATTTTTGACACATCAACGCAACGAACCTCATCAAAAATCAATGAAATAACACTACTTCCTGCTAAAGAGTATCCGTTAGATACAGATGCCATTCATCATTTTCGTCAATCTTGGCGTGAAGCATTCCCAGATGCCAACACACGTAATAACTGGCTGTATCAGTCGGTTAGCAAGGGGCAAAGTTCGGGCGGTTTAGAGTATTATCTCCCACTATTTTTCGAGAAACTCAGCAGTATTACCGATTATTTAAGTCCGAATACGCACATTGTTTGGGCTGATGACATCGTCCAAGCAGGCGAACAGTTTTGGCAAGACATTGATGAACGCTGGCAAATTGGTCGCTTAGACCCGCAACATCCTATTTTGTCTCCAGAACAGGTTTTTATTCAACCCGATACCCTTTTCGCGCAATTCAAAGCATTCAAGCGCATTAATCTTTCTGCAAAACAGGAAGCTAAGGGTGATGCCTACTGGCAACTTAAGTCATTACCCGACATAACCCTCGATACAGGTCGTCCCGATGCGTTATGGCGATTAAGCGATTGGCTGAAAAGTTTAGCAAACACTAATAATAAAGTATTACTAACAGCTGAGTCGCTCGGACGTCGCGAGGTGTTGATCGAGTTATTACAAAAATCAGGTATTCGTGTTACTCGCAGTGAAAGTTGGACAGATTTCTTAACAAGCCCTGATAAAGGGTTACATCTTACTGTTGCCGCGTTAAGTCATAGCATGTGGCTAGATGATACGGTACTTTTGAGTGAACAGTCGCTATTTGGTACTCAGGTGGTACGGCAAGCACGTCGTACTAAAAAGAACGCTCATAGTGACTTTACGGATGGCATTCGCTCTTTAGCTGAATTATCCGCTGGTGCGCCTGTTGTGCATTTAGAACATGGTGTTGGACGCTTTGTGGGGTTAGAAACCCTAACGATGGATAATTTGGCACGCGAATTTGTTGCGCTAGAGTATGCTGGGGGCGACAAGCTTTATGTTCCCATCACCAATTTACACCTGATTAGTCGCTATTCTGGCAGCGATCCAGAACATGCTCCGTGGCATAAGCTTGGCACAGACAAATGGCAAAAAGCGCGTAAACAAGCGATCGAAAAAGTGCGCGATGTGGCAGCCGAACTGCTCGACCTATATGCCGCTCGCGCAGCGCGTAAAGGACATGCGTTTAGTGAGGGAGGTGTTGACTACCTCCGCTTCGCAGCAGGCTTTACTTTCGAAGAAACGCCAGACCAAAAAGCTGCGATTGAAGCCGTCGTTGCCGACATGCAGTCTCCTCGCCCGATGGATCGATTAATCTGTGGCGACGTCGGTTTCGGCAAAACCGAGGTTGCCATGCGTGCCGCATTTATGGCCGTTCATGGCGGAAAACAAGTGGCGGTATTGGTACCGACTACGCTGCTTGCGAACCAACACCTACAAAACTTCCGCGATCGCTTTGCCGAATGGCCGATTCGTATCGAAGCCTTGTCGCGTTTTGGCTCAACAGGCGAACATGCTCGCATTATGGAAGACCTCAGTACTGGCAAAGTTGATATCGTCATCGGCACGCATAAGCTCCTGCAAAGCGATCTGCGTTATCATGATTTAGGACTGATTATTATCGATGAAGAACATCGTTTTGGCGTAAAGCAGAAAGAGTTCTTAAAAAGCATTCGTACTCAAGTCGATATTTTAGCCATGACAGCGACCCCTATTCCACGCACCCTATCGATGGCGTTTGCCGAACTACGCGATATGTCTATTATCGCCACCCCGCCCGCTAAACGCCAATCGATTCAAACCTTTGTACAAGACTGGAACCCAGCGCTTGCCAAAGAAGCCTGTATGCGAGAACTGCGCCGTGGTGGTCAAGTGTATGCCTTGTTTAACGATGTTGATAATATGCCAGCCTTCATCAGCCAAATGCAAGCGTTGCTACCCGACGCACGCATTGGCATGGCGCACGGTCAATTGCCCGAACGTGAGCTAGAGCGGGTTATGCGTGACTTTTACCATCAGCGCTATAATATTTTGGTTTGCACCACCATTATCGAAACGGGCATCGACATTCCCAATGCTAATACCATTTTAATGATTCGTGCTGACAAATTTGGTTTGGCGCAACTGCATCAATTGCGTGGACGTGTCGGACGCTCACATCACAAAGCTTACGCTTATTTATTCACGCCGCCCAAAGAAGCGTTAAGTAGCGACGCTATCAAACGACTCGAAGCCATTAGTCGACATGACCAGCTCGGCTCTGGCTTTGCTCTTGCCAGTCAAGATTTAGAAATTCGGGGGGCAGGTGAACTGCTTGGACACGATCAAAGCGGTCAGATGCAAGAAATTGGCTTTGATTTATATTCGCAACTGCTCGACAGAGCCGTACGTGCCTATCGTCGTGGCGAAATTCCTAATTTAGAAACAACCAACAATGGCTGTGATATTGACTTAGGCATCCCCGCGCTTATCCCCGAAGATTACTTAGCTGACGTTCAAACGCGTCTCGTTTTATACAAACGCATCAATGCTGCCGAAACAGAGAATGACCTGCATCAGCTACAAGTCGAAATGATCGATCGCTTTGGACTCTTACCAGCACCAAGCAAAAACCTGTTTCAAGTCATGGCACTCAAACATATCGCAACAACGCTAGGCATTAAAAAAATAGAGTCAAGTAACAGCTATTTACGCCTAACATTTGACACTCAGCCTAAAGTAGAACCTATCACGCTCATTAAATTGATTCAAAGCAAACCGACAATGTATAAACTTGATGGACCAAACAGGTTAAAATACAATGGCGAACTCCTCACGGCAGAACAACGCCTAAGCGCAGTAAACGAATTACTCGTCATACTTTCTCAGGGATAAAGGAATTTTTTGTGCAAAACCGATTTTCAATTTATGGTCTGCTCTTAGCAGCGCTGATGTCGCTTATATCCCATGCAGCGCATGCGGGCTATGTGGCAGAAATCATTATTTTTGAGCCAACGGGTACGCAAAACTGGTTAGATGAGTATTGGCCTCTTTTGCCAGCGAAGCTCGATGCACAAGATAAGGACACCGTTTTAGGTGCTGGTAGCAGCACAAGAAATATGCTTAGTGATGGTCAGCTATCGCTTAAAGAAACCGCAAAGCGTCTCACTAGCACAGGTGAATATCGCGTCTTGGCGCACACAGCTTGGTCTCAAACAACCGAAGATCGTAGCTCGGCAAAAAACACCCTATTACCAGAAGGCATGAGTAGCTCTGGCTTGCCCTTGCAAGCAAAAATCAAGCTTTACAAACAGAAATTTGAGCATGTTGATATTGAAATTCAGCTTGAACGCCCAATTCCTAAAGGATTGTTGGCTGAGTTCGCTCAAAAACGCAAATTGTCACTTAACGATGTCGGTGATAACTGGCGGTTTCGCTTACAAGAGTCTCGCAAAGTAAAACCAGGCGAGTTGCAGTATTTTGACCATCCCATGTTTGGTGTTTTGTTAATGGTTAGAGAGACAGGCTCTTAACATTATGAATATCTATGCTAACTATGATCTCAAAAACCAAAATACCTTTCATTTTTCGGTCAAAGCGCGCTTTTTTATCGAAGTAAGACATGCTAGTGCTATCCCAACCCTACGACAAGATGCATTATTGTCATCATTGCCGTGGCAAGTGATTGGTAATGGCAGCAATCTTGTTCTTGATCGAGATTTGGATTGTGTTGTGATCAAATGTATTTACGACGAAATTCATATTGTTAAAGAGGACGCTGACTCGGTATGGTTGTCTGTTGGTTCGGGTTGCAACTGGCATGATTTGGTCATTTATACCGTCGATAAGGGCTGGTGGGGATTAGAAAATTTAGCACTGATTCCTGGTACAGTCGGCGCTGCACCCGTTCATAATATTGGCGCATATGGCACAGAAGTTCAAGATACGATTACCCGTATTCAAAGCTTTGATTTACGTGATGGCGCACGCATTGAACTGCGTCGCAATGAATGCAATTTTGCTTATCGTAGCAGTATTTTTACACAAGCATTAGCTAACCGTGTACTGATCCATCGTGTGACGTTTCGCTTACGTAAACAGGCTACGCCTAACCTGATGAATGAGGTACTGAACGCAAGATTATTGGATCAATACGAATCAATCGAACACCTAACACCCCGCCAAGTTTGTGATGCTGTGATTGCGATACGTAATAAACGTATTCCCGATCCTGACTTACTGGGTAGTGCTGGAAGCTTTTTTAAAAATCCATTTATCTCTAGCACGCATTATCACAGCTTGCAAGCTCAATACCCCGATATACCTGGTCATAAAACACCCGACGGACACATTAAAGTACCAGCTGCTTGGTTAATCGAACAGGTTGATTGGAAAGGAAAGCGTATCGGTGACGCGGGTGTATACGACAAACACGCGCTTATTTTGGTTAATTATGGTAAAGCAACAGGAAAAGAAATACTCGCGCTTGCCGAACAAATAAGAGAGGATGTGATTAACAAATTTTCAATCGCACTCGAGAAAGAAGTGGTTACGATTTAAGCGACTGCCTTAACCTGATCAAGCCCCCATGCAAAATTAAGTTGTCCGACGGCAATAAAAGGTGGGTTTTCTAATGACGCACGTTCGTTATAACGTAACGGCAAACCATCCAAATTAATGAGTGCGCCACCTGCTTCCTCTAGTATCAACTGTGCGGCGGCTGTGTCCCACTCGCTCGTGAGTCCAAAACGCGGATATACGTCTGCATTGCCTTCGGCTACTTTACAAACTTTAATAGCGCTACCCAATTCGGCCAGCTGATAATCGGACAAATGAGCCAAAAAAGTTTGCGTCATAATGCCGCGCTTAGTTGCAGAAAAGCCTGTAATAACCCGCACAGGATGTTGTACTGGCGCAACCTGAATGGGATAACGACCATAATCGTCCCAACGCCATGCTCCCATACCGCGCACTGCGGCATAACCGACTCGATCAACGGGCGAATAGACAACACCGAGCACAGGAATCTGATGCTCGACCAAAGCGATATTGACAGAAAACCCTGCATCACCACGAATAAATTGACGCGTACCATCGAGCGGATCAACCAACCACAAGCGCGACCAAGCCAGTCGCGTCGCGAGAGAAACAGGAATCAGCGTTTCTTCACTTAAAATAGGGATATCTGGCGTAAGACTTTTCAGACTCGCGCAAATAAATGCATCGGCTGCTTTGTCGGCCAAGGTAACAGGCGAACCGTCTGATTTACAATCGAACGCAACCGATGGGCTAAAGTAAGGCAAAATAACCTCACCCGCAGCTTGTGCAATTGATTCAACTTGCTCAATTAGTACTTTCAAATTCATTTACATTGCTCAAATAATAATGATTATTGTAGCACGCAAACCATGAAAGTGAGGCAAAACAAGCCAAGTCGAGGCTAATCAATACAGCATAAAGCATGATATAATTAGAAGATAATTTATTAGAGGATTTTTTGTATGACAACGCCGTTGAGTTATAAAGACGCTGGTGTGGATATTGACGCTGGTGAAGCCCTTGTCGATGCCATCAAACCCATTGCTAAAAGCACGCTACGTCCAGAAGTGGTTGGTGGTTTAGGCGGCTTTGGAGCGTTATTTGCACTCGACATGAGTAAATACAAAAACCCAGTATTGGTTTCTGGTACAGATGGCGTTGGTACAAAATTGCGTTTAGCAATTGATGCTGGAAAACATGACACCGTCGGTATCGACTTAGTGGCAATGTGCGTTAATGACCTAATCGTACAAGGTGCAGAACCATTATTCTTTTTAGACTACTATGCCACAGGCAAGTTAGAAGTTCCTGTGGCTCGTGATGTCATTGCTGGTATTGGTGAAGGCTGCCGTCAGGCTGGCTGCGCCCTAATTGGTGGTGAAACCGCCGAAATGCCCGGTATGTACCATAGCGGTGATTACGATCTCGCTGGTTTTGCTGTGGGTATTGCCGAGCGAGACCAACTGATTGATGGCACAAGCATCAAACCAGACGATATCATTCTGGGTATTCAGTCTTCTGGTGTTCACTCGAACGGTTATTCGTTGGTGCGTAAAATTATTGAGCGTAGTGGCATTGCGTTAACCGATGCCTTTGATGGTGCAACCTATAAAGATGCCTTACTTGCTCCGACAAAAATCTACATTAAGCCATTATTGTCGTTAATTAAAGCGGTTACCGTTAAAGGCTTAGTCCACATTACAGGCGGTGGCTTACTCGAAAACATTCCTCGTGTGTTGCCTGCTAACGTGGTTGCCAAAATTGATCACACCAGATGGCAACGTCCTGCCATTTTTGATTGGTTGCAAGCGCAAGGTCAAGTTGAGTTCAAAGAGATGCACCGTACCTTTAACTGTGGTATTGGCATGATTGTTGTGGTCAATGCTCAAGATGCGGCAGCGGCAAAAGCACACTTAGAAGCACAAGGTGAAACCGTCTTTACCATCGGTAGTATTCGTGCGCGCGTTGGCGATGAGCATCAGGTTGAATTGCTTTAGGCCATCTTTAATAACGCATCTTTTCGTCATCCTCGCGCATGCGGGGATCCATAAAACCAATAAAATAGATTCCCGCTTTCGCGGGAATGACGGTTTTTTAGAGGTGTCCTTTGCTTATGTTTCAAATAGCAGTATTAGTTTCAGGATCAGGGTCTAACCTACAAGCCCTCATCGACAACCAACAGCGCTACGGCTACCGTATCGCTGTTGTCTTATCGAATATTAGCGACGCATTTGGATTAGTGCGTGCGCAACAAGCAGGCATTCCAACCTGCATCGTTAATCATAAAGACTATGATGGACGCGAGGCATTCGAGCAAGCCATGATTGCTGCACTCGATGCCTATTCACCCAATTGTGTGGTATTGGCTGGGTTCATGCGCATTTTAACCCCTGTATTTATTCATCATTATTCAGGAAAAATGCTTAATATCCACCCCTCTTTATTACCAAAATTCAAAGGATTGCATACGCATGCAAGAGCCATTGAAGAAAAAGAGACAGAGCATGGTGCCAGTGTTCACTTTGTCACAGCCGAATTAGATGGTGGACCTGTCATTGCTCAAGGTCGCGTACCTGTTTTAACGGATGACACCCCTGAATTGTTAGCAAAACGCGTACTCACCGTTGAGCATCAACTCTATCCTGCTGTTGTGGCGGGCTTGGTGAAAGGCATCATTAGCTTACCACCACAAGTGAGCATTGCTGGCATTCCTGCACCCATTGATTGTCCACTCTTACTCGAAAAGGTTGCTTAACATGCGCTTATCCGATAGCGACATTGAAGCTGCACTGGCTTCTGGTTACCTGAACATTACACCAACACCCGATGTCAGTAAAATTAAAGGCATTAGTGTTGATTTGCGCTTGGGGCATCAATTCCGCGTATTCACCGACCATAACACGGGATTTATCGACTTGTCTGGGCAAAAGAAAGACCTTGAAAATACGATGAATCGCATTATGGGCTCGGAAATTAATTTAAGCGAAGATGAAGTTTTTTATCTGCACCCAGGTGAATTAGCACTGGCGAGTACCTTAGAAAGCGTCACCATTCCCGACGACCTCGTTGGCTGGTTAGATGGGCGTTCTAGTCTCGCTCGCTTAGGGCTGATGGTACACGTTACCGCGCATCGCATCGATCCTGGCTGGAGTGGTCAAATTGTGCTAGAAATGCACAACATGGGCAAATTGCCACTCGGTTTACGCCCTGGCATGGATATTTGCGCCATTAACTTTGAAACCATGACTAGCCCTGCTGCACGTCCCTACAATAAACGCACAGACGCTAAATACAAAAATCAGACCGGCGCTGTTGCCAGTCGTATTGATCAAGATTAAAAAACGACGCTAAAAACCAGCGAAGCGAGGTTTTTAGAGGTTCCCATCAGTACACAACGCAAGATGCCAGCGCAGTAGGTTTTTTTAGCCTACCATTTGATTCATTGAAAAAATTGGTAATAGAATCGCCATCACAATCAACAACACTACCCCGCCCATGAGCACAATCAGCATGGGTTCAACCAACTTGACCAAAGATGATGATAAGGTTTGTGTACTCACTTCATAATGTTGGGCTCCACGCCCCAACATAGCCGCCAATTGACCCGATGCCTCGCCACTTTCTACCAAGTAACGCACCAACGATGGAAACACCGCTGCATTCATTAACGCCCGATGCAAAGGTACACCCTCTCTCACTTGTAGCGACATGGTTAACACTGCTTGCTTCATTGGTAACAAACCAACCACCTCGGCAGAAATCTTGAGTGCTTCTACCGCTGGCACACCAGAGCTTAACAATACCGACAAGGTTCTAGCCCAACGCGCCGTTGCGCCCTCGCGCAATAAACGTCCCATCAGCGGCAAACGCAATAACAAACCATGCCAACGATATTTTACTGCCTCACGCATCATGAGCCACTTGACAACAATCGCTAATACCAACAGCACGCCCAGTAATATCCCCCACCATTCGACCAACCAATTGCTCGTTGCAATTAATCCTCGTGTTAAAGGCGGTAATTCTTGTTTGAAATGGGTAAACATGGTGACCACTTTGGGCACAACAACTGTCAGCAAAAACACGACAATGCCTAAAGACAAGGTAAGCATCATCGCTGGGTAAAACATCGCCCCTTTCATCTGCCCCGCAACCTGTTCGCGTATTTCTAACGAATCTGCCAAACGCGACATCACCGCCACCAAGTTACCCGACTCCTCACCAGCCGACAACATAGCAACGACATCATCGGGCAGTAAATAAGGTGCGGTTCTAAAAGCAGCGGCTAAGGTCTGACCTTCTTGCACCCGTCCATGTACATGCGTCAGCAAGCGCCCAAGACGTTTGGTTTCGGCTTGCGCCGCCAAAATCGACAACACCTGTGCTAATGGCAAGCCGCCTTCAAGCAGGGTTGCCAGTTGTCGCGTGAGTAATACCAACTCTTTCAGCGGTAATTGCGTACGCCAAAAAGAAACAGACAGCCACGAACGGCTTTGTGTCGCGGCATTGTTCATCTCGGATAGGCTAAGCGGTGTTAAGCCTTGCGCACGCAATGCTGAACGTGCTGCAAAAGCTGAATCAGCCGTTAATGTGCCTTGGGTGCGTTTACCGTCTGCGGATAGGGCTTGATAGTCAAAGCTGGGCATAATTTACCTGTGGCTGCATCACTAATTTAATCAGATTTTCTTTAAAAGATAACTTAAACGCTGGATCAGATGCGAGTAATCTTGTTAAATCTAATTCGCTTTTACGACTTTTCACCATCACCTCTTCGAACATTTTGTTGAAGGCTAATTCTTGATGGGTTTCATCTGTTGATGCTAAAAACTTGCTTTCAAAGTCTGGGTGCGCTTGAATGCTTTTAGCAAGACTAACAAATTTAATGCGCTGCTCTTCTGGTGTGGCTTGCCAGCCCTGAAACCATTTTTCGTTAAACTGTTTAACAATCTCGTCTAATACGTCTTTTTCATCTTCGCCACCATGCGCACCACGTGGGTTTGCACCCGTGGGATCTAACACACCGTCGTTGTCGTCTAGCGCAATTGAAATGGCTATTTTTTTGCGTTCTAAACCGTAGGACGATAAATCGACCGCCTCTAATAATTCATTGAGCAATACCGCTTGCTTGTTGGTAACAATCATCTTAGGAATCAGTAACTTTAAGCACCAGTAAAGCTGTTCCCACAATATCACTTTTTGGCGAGAAAATTCTGGCGGCAAAATAGGAGCGACTTGTGCGTAAATTTTAACAAACTGCTTGGCTTTGATTTTAATGTCGGCTTTTTCGTCATCCGAAAACCCGAGTTCATGCTCAAAACGACTTGCCATGACATCAATTAAGGCGCTGAGTTGCTCGCTATTTGCGCCCTTAAAGTAAGCATCGTTAAAGGCTTCGACTTCCGACCACTGGTAAACCTCTGTTGCATCGAGTGCCGATTTTAAGTCGTTGAGCACATTAATATCGGTGGCTTTGCTTAAATGGGTTGCGGTGTAAAAAGGGTCGAATGCTTGTTGAATATCGTCTGTGTTGTTAAAAAAATCGAGCACAAAAATATCTTCTGTTTTTTTGCCCAATTTAGGGGCTGCACGATTCAAACGCGATAAAGCTTGAACTGCTAGCACGCCTTGCAGTTTTTTATCGACATACATGGTACATAATTTAGGCTGATCGAACCCTGTTAAATATTTATTAGCGACGACTAACAAACGATAATCATCGCTATCAAACTTTTCGGGTGTCTCGGTATCTGCAAAGCCGTTTAAGTCGCTTTCGGTGTAGGCAATGCCATCGACCATTTTTTCGCCCGAAAAGGCAATGATGATTTTGAATGGGTTGCCTTTTTCTGCTAACACAGTCGTTAACGCCTTAAAATAACGAATGGCGGTTTCGATATTTTGCGTAACCACCATGCCCTTAGCTTTGCCTTTTAAGCGTTTGCTATTAACCACCTGCGGTATAAAGTGTTCTAAGATAATCTCGGACTTGACGTTAATGGGGTGCTGATTGCGCTCGACATACGCCCGTAGCTGCTTCTGCGCTTTGCTTTTATCGAATTCTGGATTGTCCTGAATCGACTTTTCAAGTTCGTAATAGCTGCGATAGGTGGTGTAGTTCGCCAAGACATCTAAAATAAAGCCTTCTTCGATGGCTTGCTTCATCGAGTACAAATGAAACGGCTTAAAACGACCATCGTCTTGTTGAATACCAAACTTTTCTAAGCTGCTATTTTTCGGCGTGGCAGTAAAGGCAAAATAAGAAGCATTGCCGCGCATTTTGCGCCCTTCAAACGCCTGTAAGATTTTTTCTTGTCCATCGTTACTATCGGCATCATCGCTATCGCTTGTTGCACCCATAACCTTATTCATCGTACCAGAGGCTGTGCCACCATGCGAGCTATGCGCTTCGTCGATAATGACGGCAAAGCGTTGGCTACTTAAATCGGCAATGCCGTCTAAAATCCATGGGAATTTTTGCAAAGTGGTAATGATGATTTTTTTACCGCCCTCTAAGGCTTGCTTTAATTCTTGCGCCGAATTGGCTGCGGCAATAATGTTTTTGACTTTGGCAAATGCCATAAAATTAGTGCGTGTTTGTTTGTCGAGTAGTTTTCTGTCGGTAACGACAATCACCGAATCGAATACAGGCGCGCCTATGCCTTTTGCGCCTGCTACCGTGTCGTTATCGGGGTAGGTTTCGATGAGTTGAAATGCCGCCCACGTAATCGAATTAGACTTACCAGAACCTGCCGAATGTTGGATTAAATAACGCTTACCAACACCCTGCGCACTGGCATCTTGTACCAATTTACGCACCACATCGAGTTGATGATAACGCGGAAAATACAAATTACGACTGTCTAGCGCATCTTTGGCAGCCCCGTCTAAACGGACAAAATGGGCAATAATATTGGCGACACTGTCTTTTGCAAAAACCGCTTGTTGACCCTGCCCATTGTCATCGACCGTATCCGCCCACAAATAAGCGGTTTTGTGTCCGTTTGGGTTGGGTGGATTGCCTTGTCCGTGCGCATAGCCTTTATTAAAGGGTAAGAAAACGGTGTTATTGCCTGCCAATTTGGTGGTCATGAAGGCTTCATCGGTATCGAGCGCGAAGTGAACCAAACAACGCGCAAAGTTAAAAATCGGGTCTTTCGGATTGCGGTCTTCTTTGTATTGTTTTTGTCCGTGATAGCGTGCGCTTTGCTGTGTCCACGCATTTTTAAGCTCTAAGGTGGCAAAAGGAATACCGTTGATAAACAGCACCATATCTAATTCATCGCGCGGACGCACCAGCGAATGATGTACTTGTCGCGTTACACTAAAAGCATTTTGGGCAAAGTTTTGGGTGACGCTATCGCTGCTGCTGACAAGCGGTGCAGGATAAAATAAAATAAAATGAGCATCATCGACTTCTAAGCCTTTTTCGAGCAGATGCAGCAAGCCATGTTTTTTCATCAGGCGGTCGAATCGTTCGATAATTTTAAGTTGCCAGTCGGATTGACGTTGACACTTTGCCAATTCTTCGCTTTGGGTGCTTTCTAAAAATGCCCAAAACTGCTTAACATCGAGCGCGACTTTGGCATCAAAATCTTGTGGCTTACCAGAAAGATAACCTAAGCTATTATAAGTCGAGCCATCTTCGGCAAGGCGATTGGGTAAAGATTGCCATTCTAAACAACTGCCCGTTAATGCACGCTCGATTGCCGATTCAAAGGCTTTTTCATTGGTTTGGTTACGCATCATTAACGCTCTCTGTACTATCTAGTTTCAGGTCATTATCAAGATAGGATAAAACCGCACGCTTAAACCATTGTGGAATCACATTCGTTTTCAAAACACATCGTTTTTCTTCGTCCATTTCTGCTAACCAAGTATGTGCTAAACCCGAATTATCAAAAAAATAAGCTCGATTAGTATAAAGCAATGCTTCATGTAATAGGGCTAAAGAACGATGATAACGACTCTCAATTTTATCAACAGGCACATCATGTCCACCCTTACTCAAGCGATAACTCACCCGAGAAATATTAATGATGGGGTCTTCCGTGGCAATGTAATAAAGATAGGTTCTAAACCCATGTTCTTGTGCTTTCTTCAGCAGTTCAACTTTATCTTCAAAAGACATTACCGTCTCGAAGCTAAATGATGTTTTCGCTTGTAATAACTTTTGGCGAATAAAGTCGGAAGCGACTGATGCAAAATAAGCATTCACTTCAACTTCAAAAAAACTTAATTTATTGTCATTAAAAGATAAGGCTAAGACGTTATCGACCAGCTCTGCTTTGCGTAGCAAGGTGGATGCGTGGAAAAAAGCAAGTATTTCTTCGGCAGTACTCGTGATGTCATAGACTGACAAGTCTAAAAAACCGAATTGACGAATCTCTTTTTCAATATCATCTGGATTGATATACACACCCAACAAGCTAGGATGAATGACCGCCTTTAAGGTGCTTTTACCAGAACCATTAGGACCTGCAAACATACGTAAACGCGGCTGTGTATTCATGATGGCATCGCTATTTTCTGATTCAGCACGAAACCACTCTGGGACAGATCTTTAATCACTTTTTTAGTGCCATCGGGAAATAATTCGACCAGTTGATTATTTTCAGCGATCATCACACTAACACCGTCAGCAAGTGTTTGCCAAAAGGCTTGTTTAAAAGCAACCTCGGCTAACTCTGGAATATGTGACTCGATAAAAGTCATTTCTTTTTCATTGGTTTGGTTACGCATATCTACCCCCTAGCCTATCCTGATCAATTTGTGCGACACAGTCGCACAAATCATCACTCACCCGTACCTTACCCGTAACGACACTGTTAATTAAGGTCGTTTTGTATTCTTTGAGCTTGTCTATTTGCTGTTGTTGCAAGGCAATGGCTTGGTCGATTTGGGTGGATTGGGTTTCGATATGGGTAACAATGGCGGTTTGTTCGGGGAGAGGGGGTGCTAAGAAAAACATCTCTCCAATAAACTCAGTACTTGCTCTTGGCATTTTTGAACCATAGGTTGAACTATCTACAGTAGCAATAAATTTTTCAGATAACATCTGATAAAAACAATACTGACTAAACATATATTTTGTTGGTCTATAAACAAGCAAATCACCAAATGCAACACCTGAATCTAATGCAGCATAAACTTTCGCTAAATATGGTCTTAACTTTCCAAATAAAATATCTCCGCGTATAAAAGCGACATCTTCGCCACTATACCTAGATTCAGTTTTAACATATTTACCAGTCCAGCTTTCAATATTCTCAAGTGCAATAACTGTTTTACCATTTATTTTAGCTTTTTCACTAATCAAACTGCACAAAAACTTCAACCGCTTCACCTCCCAATGCTCAGGAATTTTCCCTATCCATTCCACACCCGAATCTTTCATTGGGGCATTAGGGTTTAAGCCTTGGGTGACGGCTTGCTGAATGATGATTTGTTTGCGCTCTTTGAGCAGGGCTATTTGTTGCTGCTTAATGGCAATAGCTTGCTCGATTTGCTCGGTTTTTTGATCGAGGAAGGTTGCAATGGCGGTTTGTTCAAGAAAGGGAGGAATGCCTACAATGACAGATTTCATTTCTTCATAACGTGTTGTCCACAAGTCAGCAACAATACCATGACCTATTCTATAAAACTCTTCAATAAATGCATTGCTTTTTAAAAGATATTCACAATATTTAGCATGAACGCCTGTAGGCTCAACAACAATATTGATTAATGAGACTGAACCATCTTGCAAAGCAACACCACTAGAGCCTTTTCTATCCGAACGACTGTTAATAACAAAATCGCCTTTTTTGACCAGTTTTCTGTTATCGCCATCATTTGTTTTAGCAGCACTATCAAGTTGCGGCACAATACCATTTTTTGTAACAGATAATGGAGAAAAATCTTTATCTGACACTTTTGTGCGACGCTCTAAAAAATGAGAACCTAACCTAGTCACCTCCCAATGCTCAGGAATATCCCCTAACCAGTCTACGCCTGAGGGTTTGTAGGCTGGGTAAGGGCTAAGGGTCATTCTGACACCACCCATTTCGCCATAATCGTATCTGCGGACAAATCTGCACCACAATCCCATTC
>DZAT01000050.1 GCA_022736205.1 Thiomicrospira cyclica | reverse complement strand
CCGCTAATGATTCATCCCCCAAGCAAATGGAAAAAGGCTTGGATGGTTTTATTCGATCTAAGGCGGGTACAACGCCCTCTTTTGATGGTCGTTTAATGAGTGGTGTATTAGAGTCGAGTAACGTAAACACGGTTCAGGCACTGGTCGATATGATTGCCTTGCAGCGTAAATACGAAATTCAAGTCAAAATGATGAATACCAGCAACAAAAACGAAGAAAAAAATAATTCGTTATTATCGTTGCGTTAAGCGGTAGGGTAATACTATGAACAGAGCATTATATGTAGCCAAGACAGGTTTAGAAGCACAAAACACTCGCCTAGCCACCATTTCGAATAACTTAGCGAACGCCAACACAACAGGTTATAAGCAAGGTCGTGCCGAATTCGAAGATTTAATCTATCAAAACGTACGCCAGCCGGGTGGCTATACCAATCAGCAAACAACCTTGCCTTCTGGCTTACAGCTTGGTGTGGGTACACGTGTGGTGGCGGTGCAAAAGTTACATCAGCAAGGTAATTTGCAAAATACGGGTAACGAGTTGGATTTGGCCTTGCAGGGTAAAGGCTTTTTCCAAGTTTTACAGCCAGACGGTACAATTGGTTACACCCGTGATGGTTCGTTTCAATTAAACCAAAATGGTGATGTGGTTAACTCAGGCGGCTTGTTGTTACAGCCACAAATTACCGTGCCACAAAACGCAACAGGTGTCACCGTCGGGACGGATGGTAGTGTTTTTGCCACCATTCCTGGTCAGGCAGATCAACAACAGCTCGGTCAGTTAGAAATTGCGACCTTTATTAACCCAGCGGGTCTTAACGCGAAAGGCGATAACCTGTTTACCGAAACCATCGCCAGTGGCGCACCCGTTGTCGGTGTGGCGGGTACTGACGGTGTGGGTACGATTATTCAGAGTTTCTTAGAAGCCTCTAACGTCAACACCGTGGAAGAGCTGATTGGCATGATCGAAGCGCAACGAACCTACGAGATGAATGCCAAAGCGATTAAAGCAGCAGATGGCATGATGCAATACCTCAATAACAACGTATAACCTGTGATTGGTTAGGAGTGAATAGAATGAAAACAAAATTAGTCCTTTCTTTATTGCTTGTTGGCTTTTTGACAGGGTGTTCGCATGTCCCAGATCGTATGTCGAAATTTGACTACGAGCCTGCTTATCCGACCAATATTCCCAAGGCAGATACACCGCGTAATGGTTCCTTGTATCAGTCGGGTGCGATGGATTTGTTTAATGATATTAAGGCACGTCGTATTGGCGATATTATTACCGTTAAACTGCAAGAAAAAATGGATGCTAAAAAGAAGGCGGCTTCGAACGCCAAAAAGACCAATGCTGATACATATGGTGCGCCTTCGCTGTTAGGGGGTACGGTTGGTTTGGCAGCGGGTGGCGTTAATCTATTAGGCGCGACTAAATTTGATTCGAGCAATAGCTTTAAAGGACAGGGCGATGCTTCGCAAAGCAACAGCCTAACGGGCGATATTAGCGTCACCGTTGTCGAAGTCATTCCCAACGGTAATTTGGTGGTTCGTGGTGAAAAGTGGGTAACCATTAACCAAGGTGAAGAAGTGATTCGCTTTGGTGGGATTGTACGACCAGCCGATATCGCGCCCGATAATAGTATTGCTTCGGGTAAAGTTGCCGATGCACGCATTATTTACAGTGGCGATGGGTTGGTGAATGATGCGACGAAAAAAGGGTGGTTGTCTCAGTTCTTTGGTAGCATTATGCCTTGGTAAAACCTGTTGCGCTGGCATCTTATAAAAACCACCTAACAGGTGGTTTTTATGTTTGGCATATCTATTGCTTTATACATTTTGTAAAATACAAAATATATTGGGAGTGAAAGCCATGACTCGAATTCTTCTTGTCGGATTAGGGTTGATGTTGATGACATCGGCTGTTTTTGCTGAACGCATTAAAGACTTAGCGCAGGTTCAGGGCGTGCGTAGTAACCAACTCATTGGTTATGGTTTGGTTGTCGGTCTAAACGGATCAGGCGATAAAAACCCCTTTACCGATCAAAGCCTTAAGTCGATGTTGACCAAGTTCGGTATCAATGTTCCACCAGATGTGAAGCCAAACAGTAAAAACGTTGCTGCCGTTGCTGTTTATGCTGATTTACCTCCTTTTATTAAGCCTGGTCAGCAGATTGATGTGAGTGTTTCTTCATTGGGTAACTCAAAAACGCTGGCAGGCGGTTCGTTATTGATGACGCCTTTGCGCGGTTTGGATGGTAATGTTTATGCTGTGGCACAAGGAAGCTTGATTGTTGGTGGGCTAGACAGTGCGGGCAAGGATGGTTCTAAAGTAACGGTTAGTGCGCCTGGTGGCGGACATATTCCTAATGGCGCGATAGTTGAGCGGAGCGTCGATGCGGGGTTCGATGTCGGCAATACTTTGACACTGAATTTGAGACAGGGGGATTTTACAACTGCTAAGCGTGTGGTAGATGCCATTAATAATAAGTTTGGTGATGATACGGCACGGGCATTAGACTCTCAGTCGGTTGAAGTGATGGCACCCCGTATGGCACATCAAAAAGTCGCTTACTTATCTGAAATTGAAAATATCGAGGTAAATCCTGCTGAATCGTCTGCCAAGGTGATTGTTAATTCTCGTACGGGTACCGTGGTCATTAATCAAAATGTGCGTATTGGCTCGGCAGCGGTTTCTCATGGAAACTTGAGTGTGACGGTGAATGATGATGGTCAGATTACTCAACCCAATGTTCCTAATCCTTTTGCAGCAGGTGCAAATCAAGGTTTGGAGGCTGGTGCTGCAAGTGCAAAGCAGACGGCTAGAATGTTCAAATTTGAGTCTGGGGTGTCGTTAGATTCGTTGGTAAAAGCGGTGAATAAAACAGGCGCGTCGCCTTCTGACTTAGTCGCTATTTTAGAAGCACTGAAGACAGCAGGTGCGCTTAAAGCTGAATTGGTAGTAATATAAAATGAGTAATGTTGCTAACATTAACGTTGCCAACGATGTGGGTGCGGTGGGTGGCTTGCGTAAGCTTGCTAATCAGGATAAAGAACAAGCGTTACGTGCCGTTGCTAAACAGTTCGAAGCGATTATGATGCAGCAGATGCTCAAAACCTCGCGAGAAACCAGTTTTGATGATGGGTTTGGTGAGGGAGAGGCAGGTACTGGCTCGATGGATAGTTATCGAGAATGGCGCGATGAACAACTGGCACAAAATTTATCGTCTAAAGGTTCTTTGGGTTTGGCCGATATGCTAGTTAAGCAGTTATTGCCTAAAGATAAGACGCAACCCAAAACCGCAATGGATGGTTTGTTGACAGAAAAACCAGTTGCAAAAACTTATTCAGGTGTTTCGTCGACGGGTTGGTGGAAAGCACCTGCTACGGCTGATGTGGCATTGCCTAAGCAAGCAACAGCAGATGTTGCCTTGCCATCGACACAAGATGCACTACTTCTGCATAATTTGTTACAGGCTAAAGCTAAAGAACACGTAGAATAAAACGAGTGAACCGTCGAGGTTCAACTCACATCGGGAAGAAACGATCATGGCTGACTTACTTTTTACAGCGACAGCAGGACTAAGAACCTTTCAGCAAGCGTTGAATGTGACGGGACACAACGTTGCCAACGTTAACACAGAAGGTTACACACGCCAGCGTACCGAAATTGTCGCGGGAACGCCCCAATTAATGGGGGGTGGTTATGTCGGGTCAGGTGCGCGTACCGCCAGTATCGAGCGCGTGTATCAAGACTATATGAGCGCTCAATTAAACGAAAGTTATACTTATCAAAATAAATACAAGACCGCTGATGTCTATTCTACGCAATTGAATGCCAGTTTAGGCAATCCCGAAACGGGTGTTTTTAGTACCACGCAAAACATGTACGAAGCATGGAATACGGTTGCTAATGATCCCGCAACCAATTCATCGTCACGCTTTTTGTTAGAGGCGAATAGTGCCTTGCAGCAACAGGTACAAACTTATCGCAATACACGTTCCGACTTGCATGGTCAAGTCAATGGACAGTTGGTTTCGACAGCAACACAAATCAATCAGTATGCGCAAGAGCTGGTTAAGGTGAATATCGACTTAGGGTCTGTTGCCGCACGCTCGGAGCTGCCGCCCAATGATTTATTGGATCATCGAGATGGCTTGATTAAAAGTCTGAACCAGTATATGGATGTGAAGGTCTTTCAGAATCCGAATGGCACGGTTGATGTTTACAGTTCGGATGGTAAAGTGCCACTGATTACCGATAACCGCGCGATTCCCCTGCAAGTCACGTATAACCCGATGGAAAAGTTTGATCCTGCAACGGGTTCAGTGACGCAAAGCGACAAACAAGAAGTGTGGGTTCAGCAACCAGGAACGGGTCAACAAATCATTGTTACCAATAATATTAAAGGGGGTGAATTGGGTGGCGCTGTTTCGTTTCGTAAAGATCAATTTATGCGTGCCGAAGATGAGTTAGGCTTGTCGGTTGTCGGTATGTCTATTGCCATGAATGCTCAGCATCGTCAAGGTTTTGATAAAGCGGGCGTACGCGGTAGTGATTTGTTTTCGCTTAATGACAAATCCTCTGCACTCATGTCTGCTGCTAACAGTTATGGCGGTTCGGACAATACAGGTTCAGAAACGTTAAGTGTAACAGGCACACCGAGCAGTGCCTTTGCCTATAAGCTCACTTATAACGGCTTGCCTGCGGATACCTACGATATCGTCGATAGTTATTCTAATGAGAGTATTCAGACGGGTGTAACGGCGGCCAGCTTGTCTGCAGGGCTTGCTAACTTTAATGGTACGGGCGTTACTTTGCAAACAGGTGCGGGAACACCCGCAAAAGGCGATACGTTTGTTACCTACACCACCACCGATTTTTTTGCGCAGTTAGAACAGGTTGCTTATAAAGATAATCGCAATAGTGGCACGATTGCCAACAGTGCGATTACCATTAATTTGGATAAAACAGGCTTATCGACGGGTAAGTTAAAATCAGATAAAAACGATATGAGTAATCCCGCTGACTTTGCTCAGGTGCAGAATCAGCTTTCAAAATTGCAGCCGCGCAGTTATGTTCTCAGCTATGATGGCTCGAACTACAGCGTCACCGATGCCAGAACGGGTGTTTCGGTTTCGGCAGCACAGTCGATAGATGCAGGCAATCCTGCGACATTGTCTACTTTGCGTTTCGAGGGCTTACAAGTTGATATTGATACCAGTGCAGGAACGGTTAAAGCGGGCGATAAGTTCGAGCTGCGTTTTTTAAATGACGGTGTTGTGTCTTTTGGGCAAGAAATTACCAACCCAGATGCCGTCGCCTATCGTGGTGCAGATACAACAGCAGGCACGAACCGTCCTTTGGCAGTGGGTAACAACGTCAATGCTGCCAACCTTGCCAGTATGCAAGATAAACGTCTATTTTTAAATAAGACAGAAAGCACCCAAGGGACATATAGTTTGATGGCTGGGAATGTTGGCAGTTATCATCAGTCGAATGTGACCAGTATGACCACACAAGATGCGCTATATAGTCAGCTCAGTCAGGCAAAAGATGCGGTTTCTGGTGTTAACTTAGACGAAGAAGCGGCAGATATGATGCGCTTTCAGCAGGCCTATCAAGCAGCCGCTAAAATTATGCAAGCATCGCAAACGATGTTTGATGCGATTATGGGCGTGATGTAATCCAAAGGGGAACACGATGCGTATTTCTACACCGCAGTTAAACTACAATAGTATGGAAGGGGTGCGCAAGCACGCTGAAAATCTTTACGATATTCAACAAAAGCTTTCAAGCGGTCAGCGGGTTTCTACGCCAGGTGATGATCCTGTTGCAGCGTCACGCATTTATCGTATCGACAAAAGCATTAAACAGATGGATCAGTATAACGTTAATGCCGACTTTGCAAAAAGCCGTTTAGATTTGGAAGATGCAACTTTGGGTGATTTTACCGATGTCATGCAGCGTGTGCGTGAGTTGGGTTTGCTTGGTATGTCAGATACGCAAAACTCTGCGGGCAGAAAAGCGATTGCGGCTGAAATGCGTGGTTTGCTCGAAAACTTAAAGTCTATCGCTAACACACAAGATAGTAATGGTGAATTCATTCTTTCTGGTGATAAGTCAGATGTCGCGCCTTATCAGCCAGTGACCTTGAATAATGTCGAAAGTATTGGTACTGGTCTGACAACGCCTAAAGCTTATTTTACAAAAGGCGATGGCGCTACACCTGTAACCGTCAACAAAATTGATGGTACTTCGATTACCGTTACACCTGCAGTCAACGAAATTATCGATAATTTTAATGGTAAAACCTACACCTTAAATGCGACAACGAATGCTTATGAAGACAGTGCGCAACAACCCTTATTTGCTTATTTTGGCGCAACAGCAGGCTCGCGTTTCGTACAGATTGCGCCAGATGATGACAATATCGACAATGGGCAAGATGTCGGTGATGCGTCGCGCGTGCGGGTATCGGATCAAGGCGCTCGTACTTTTGGTAATTACACCAAAACATCAAGCACGCCTTGGGCGCCAGATTATGATCTAAAAAAGAACCCTCAGCTTAATTATAATATTTTTGATACTTTGCGTGAAATGGCCAATCAGTTGGATACAGGCACAACAGGTGCGCCTAATGTTTTTGGTAATGATTCTAAAATGGATGAGCTGATGTCGGAAGTGGATACCACTTTAGACGCTGTGGCAGGGGTTCGTACCGATGTGGGGACGCGCTTGCAACGAATTGATATGCAATATGATATGAATCAAGACTTTAAGGGTGGATTGACCGAAAACCTATCTAACTTACGCGATCAGGATATGGTGACGGGGATTAGTGATTATCAGAAAACACTTTCTGGTTTGCAAATGGCACAGTTAACCTATTCAAAAATAAGTGAATTGTCTTTGTTTAACTACCTAAGGTAACCTTCAGAGAGATTTCATAACCTAACACTTCGTCATCCTCGCGTATGCGGGGATCCATGAAATCAACAGAATAGATTCCTGCTTTCGCAGGAATGACGGATTTTTAGAGGATCTATTTATTCATGACGGCTTTTTCTTTTTGGGCACTGACTGCTTTAATTGCGTCAAGTCTGGGTGTGGCTTCGGTTAACACTCAGGCTTTTATGCAAGTGGCAAATGGGTTAGAAAAAGCAGGACTATTAGGGAACAAAGGCGAAGCTAAAAAGCCGACAACAGCGATTGCAAGCTTAAAACCCAGTGCCGATACGTCAACGCCAGCCATCTTGCCCACCTTATTGCCTGCCCCCGTGTCAACTCAGTCGGAAGCTGTGGTGGATCGCTTGCATCAGCTGTCCGAACAGGTTGAGCAAGTCTGGGGAGCCGACAATGTCGTACTGCCTAGCGAAACGCAAGTGGTTAAATACAGCCCCGATATGCGTTCGCGCTCGATGATTGATTTAAAAGACGGCAAGCTTATTGTTGAAACACTCGCGGATGCCAAAGCGCAGCTTTCCTGTCATCACGCCTTAGTGCAAGCACTGCTTACACCAGAAGACCCTCGTCTGGTTGATGTTTTATCGGTAGCGCCCAATCTTTTGCACGAAAAGCCCTTTTTACTCGGTCAGATCGTGGATAGTTTGGGTAAGCCCATCGACGACCTTGCTAGAGCCAATAAGTTTGCTGCTTGGGCGCTGGTTAATCGCTCGAAATCGTTGAGTTTGCCAGCGATTGGCAAGGTATTGCGTGTCGAGTTAGCACTAGACGCCAATCATAAACAAGTGCGAGCCGCGCGTTTCGCGCATTTTATCGAAACAGAAGCGGCTAAATACAATTTAGATGTTAATTTGCTTTATGCCATTACCGAAACCGAAAGTCATTTTAATCCGTTTGCGGTGAGTAAATCAGGTGCTTTGGGTTTGATGCAGCTGGTGGCAAGCAAAGCAGGTCGCGATGCCATGAAAGCCAGTACAGGTCAAGATCGCATCCCCACTGTAGATGAGCTAAAAGACCCAGCAACCAATGTGCGCTTGGGTGCAGCATATCTTGCGCGATTGGGTAATCATTATTTAGGCGGTGTTGCTAATGCACAAAGCAAGGAATTTACCGTAATTGCTGCTTACAATGGCGGTAGTGTACGCGCCCTAAAAGTATTTGGTAACGATAAAGCGCAAGCCGTTGCCATGTTGAATAAGTTACCGCCTAAAGTGGTGTATGATACGCTTAAAAGTCAACATAGCAGTGCAGAGACACGAGGTTATGTCGAAAAAGTAACGACTGCTAAAAAACGGTATAGTACACGAGTGTAATGGCGAATCATCATTCGCCGTAAAGGAGAAGTGATGACTCAACGCGTATTAATTACAGGTGCTGATGGTTTTATTGGCTCACATCTAACCGAACTGTTAGCAGGTGAAGGTTATCAGGTTCGCGCTTTAGCGCAGTATAACTCGTTTAACCATTGGGGTTGGCTCGAAGATGTCGCTTGTAAAAGCGATATTGAAGTCGTTACAGGTGATATTCGAGACCCGCATTTTTGTCGTCATATCACCAAAGACATTGATGTTGTCTTTCACCTTGCAGCGCTCATTGCCATTCCTTATTCTTATGTTGCGCCTGATAGTTATGTGCAAACGAATGTTACGGGTACGCTGAATATCTGCCAAGCTGCGATGGATAATGGCGTAAAGCGCATCATCCACACTTCGACCAGTGAAGTTTATGGCACGGCGCGTTATGTCCCTATCGATGAAGCGCATCCGATGCAGCCGCAATCGCCTTACAGTGCCTCTAAGATTGGCGCAGATGCGATGGCAATGAGCTTTTTTAATGCTTTTAACTTGCCAGTCACCATTGCACGTCCGTTTAATACATATGGGCCGCGTCAGTCGGCTCGTGCCGTGATTCCCACTATTATTAGCCAAATTGCCAGTGGTATGACCGAGATTAAGCTCGGTGATGTGTCGCCCACGCGAGACTTTAACTATGTCGAAGATACCTGTCGTGGTTTTTTAGCCTTAGCGCGTTGTGAAGCGGCTATTGGCGAGGCGGTCAATATTGCCAGTAATTATGAGATTTCGGTCGGCGATACCTTAACTTTAATTCGTGATTTGATGGGACGCGATGTCAAACTCATTACCGATGATGCCCGTTTGCGTCCCGAAAAGTCGGAAGTATTCCGTTTGTGGGGCGAGAATAAAAAGATTCGTGAATTGACAGGCTTTGCACCTCAAGTACCGATTGAACAAGGGTTGCAACGTACCATTGACTGGTTTGTTAGACCTGAGAATTTAGCGAAGTATAAAGCTGGCGTTTACAATGTTTAACGATAGAGTGGTATCGAGGTGTTGGATATGAATCTAAATCGTCAGTTTTGGTTGGTAGGCGGCGGTGGTCATGCGCTGGTGTGTGCTGATGTACTATCAACTTCGGCGAATTGGTCTGTTCATGGGGTAATTGATCCCGCTCAGGCAGGCAGTGCTTTTTTAAATTGGCGCATTCATGATGAATCGGACATAGCCGCTTTGTTGGCAGAAACAGTCGATTGTGTCTTGGCATTAGGACAGGTAAAGGCTGGCATGATGCGCAAAGCCATTTATGAGCGTTATGTGGCTCTGGGTGCGAAGTTTCCAGCCATTCGGTCGGCTCGTGCGACGGTTTCGGCATACGCTGGACTTGGCGATGCGGTGATGATTGGGCATCATGCGGTGGTTCAACCGCTAGCGTCCTTATCTACTGGCGTGATTGTCAATACAGGCGCAATTGTAGAACATGGTTCTACCGTGGGTGCTTTTTCGCATATCTCGACACGGGCTGTGGTGAACGGCGATTGTACGATTGGCGATGGGGTATTAATCGGCTCGGGTGCGGTGGTGTTGCAAGGTAAGCGTATTTGCGATGGGGCAATTGTGGGCGCTGGTTCTGTGGTGACGCGTCATATTACCGAAGCTGGTGTTTATGTCGGTGTGCCAGCGCGAAGGGTGGATTAATATTGGGAATCTCTAAAAACCCCACTTCGTGGCATTTTTAGCGTCCTTAAATTATTTTACCTCTGGGGGAAAGTCTTAAAGCAAATAGTTACATGCACTATGTGTGATTTCCTTCCCCCAGACCCCCAACTTTTTAAGTTATTAGAGGTTCTCTAAACTATGTATGCGGTAGAGTTTGAAACTGATTTAGTGCGTCCTTATATTCAAGTGCCAGATTTTGAAGCAGTTGCTAATCGACATGCGCGAGTTATTTTATTGCTGAGTGATAGAGTCAATCAGTCGACACCTTCTGAAAAAGAAGATGCGATAGATGCGCTGTTAAAAAAACCTGTTCATTTTGTTCAGGATCATTTTTTGAGTCGAGATGAAGCCAATGCGAGATAGCTTGATATTTATCGACTCTAATGTTTTTTTGTACGCTTTTTCGGATAAAGATAGCAACAAACAACAGCGAGCACATCAGCTTCTTGCGGATTTAGCGTCCAGTATTGTTATTAGTACGCAGGTTATTAACGAGGTATCTGTTAATTGCCTCAAAAAGCTGCAATTGAGTAATGCGCAGACATTGGCGATTCAACACGCTTTTTACCAAAAATACCAAGTACAGAGTTTATCGGAAGATGTTGTTTTGTATGCAACTCAGTTAAGAGATGCTTTTCGGTTGTCTTATTACGATTCTTTAATTGTCGCTGCAGCCTTAATGGCAGGATGCAACACCCTTTATTCTGAAGATATGCAACATGATTTGTTTGTTGAGCAGCGTCTGCGCATTATGAATCCTTTTTTAGGGAAAGAAGATGACTAAGGTTTTCATTATTGCCGAAGCTGGAGTCAACCATAATGGCAATCTCGATATGGCATTGCAGTTGGTTGATGTCGCAGCGCATGCGGGCGCTGATGCCGTTAAGTTCCAAACGTTTAGTGCTGATGCGCTAGTGACCAAGGCTGCTCGTCAGGCAGATTATCAGGTAGAGAATACAGGTAAAGCTGAAAGCCAATATGCGATGCTTAAACGCTTAGAGCTAACCGAAAGCGACCATCTTGCGATTATCGAGCGTTGCCAACAGCGCGAAATCCAGTTTCTATCAACGCCTTTTGATTCTGCCAGTATTGTCTTGTTGCACAAGTTAGGCATGACGACTTACAAGGTTCCCAGTGGTGAGTTAACCAATTTGCCTTATTTGCGTCAGGTTGCTAGCGTCGCGCAGCAGGTTGTTTTGTCGACAGGTATGGCACGGTTAGCAGAGGTCGAGGATGCTTTAATTGCTCTGTTGCAAGCGGGTTTATCTCGTGAGCACATTGTGGTGCTACATGCAACGACCGAATATCCCTGTCCGATGAATGAAGTCAATTTGCGTGCGATGCAAGCGATAGGGAAAGCCTTTGGGGTTGCTGTGGGTTACTCCGATCATACTCAGGGGATTGAAATTCCTGTCGCGGCGGTTGCTTTGGGTGCGACAGTGATTGAAAAGCACTTTACACTCGATAATACGCTACCTGGTCCTGACCATAAAGCCAGTTTAGAGCCTTTGGAATTAAAAGCGATGGTATCTGCTATTCGTCATGTCGAGCAGGCATTGGGCGATGGTATTAAGCAACCAACCGCGAGTGAACAAAAGAATATGAGCGTGGCACGTAAGTCAATCGTAGCTTCGAAAGTGATTAAAATTGGTGACTTGTTTACAACGGATAATTTGGCGGTTAAGCGTCCTGGTACGGGTATCAGTCCCATGCGTTGGGATGATGTGATTGGTCAGGCGTCGCGTTATACCTTTATTCCCGATGAGCCAATTGCATTATGATAACAATGACAGACTATTAACAAGGATTTAATACAGTGATTAGTAAATACTTTAATCCTTATACCGATTTTGGCTTTAAGAAGCTGTTTGGCGAAGAAGCCAGTAAGGATTTATTAGTTGATTTTTTAAATCAACTTCTGCCTCCACAGCATCAAATAGCAAAATTAAGCTTTAAGAATCCTGAAAGTCTTGCAGATACGATTGACGAACGTAAAGCGGTGTTTGATATTTATTGCGAAAGCTCGACAGGGGAACGTTTTATTGTCGAAATGCAAAAAGCGAAGATGCAGTTTTTCAAAGATCGCTCGTTGTTTTACTCGACTTCAGCCATTCGTGAGCAGGGACAAAAAGGCGTGTGGAATTTTAAGCTCCTGCCTGTCTATTTCATTGCAATCCTCGATTTCAAATATGACGAAAAAGAAGAAGAACGCAAATTCCGCCGTGATGTCTGCCTAAAAGATCAAGACGGTGATGTTTTCTACGATAAATTGCATTTTAAGTTTTTGCAAATGCCGCTGTTTAATAAAACAGAAGATCAGCTCGAAACGCATTTTGATAAGTGGGTTTATTTTCTAAAACATCTCGAAGACTTTGATCATATCCCAGCCATTCTAAACGAACCGATTTTTCAAAAGGGTTTTGAAATTGCACAAGTATCGCACTTAGATAGTGATCAATACGATGTCTATCTGAAAAGTGTTTTATCTTACAACGAAGCACAAGCAACCATTGATACGGCATTTATGGATGGGGAGAAAAAAGGAAAGATTGAAGGGAAAATTGAAGGGAAAATTGAAATCGCTAAAACCATGCTTGCTAAGGGCTTTGATATGGAAACTGTTGCTGAGATGACAGGTTTAAGTATTTCCGACATAACATATCTACATCAGTCATCACAATAATTAATGTGTAAATACCATGCAAAAACAAGACATTCTAAAACAACTCGATCAGCTCAACGAACAGCAGTTACGCCGATTACTCGCTGAACACCTAACCAGTCGAAAACTGGGCTTAATATGGGAAGCCGATTTAATCGCCCGTGATAAAGCGGTTAATGCCAATATTGTGTTGCCAAAACTGATTGCAGAATCCTCTTGCTTGCCAGAAAACAGCCAACATGCTTCGCAAAGCCTCATTATCGAAGGCGATAATTACGATGCTTTGCGTTTATTACGCACAACACATCGGGGTAAAATTCGCGTCATTTACATCGACCCGCCCTACAACACGGGCAATAAAGACTGGGTGTATAACGACCGCTTTGTGAGCAGTACCGATAAATACCGTCATTCGCAATGGTTAGAATTTTTGTATCGTCGCCTTGTGCTAGCACGGGATTTACTCACGCCAGATGGTGTCATTATGGTGTCTATTAATGATGAAAATCGCTCGAAACTAGAATTGCTGATGGATGAGGTTTTTCCCAATCGTCGTTTGGGCAGTTTGGTATGGCGGACGCGAAAAGGCTCTAACGATGCACAGCAGGGTTTATTAAGCATCGACCATGAGCATGTTTTAGTTTATGCCAATTTAGGTTTTGACTTTGCAGGTAGTGGGCGTGATGAAGGGAAATATGCTAATCCAGATAATGACCCACGCGGTGATTGGGGTAGTCAAATGCTTATTCAGTCAAAAAATGCGAAAGAACGTCCAGAGGCTTATTACACGATCGTTAATCCAGAAACCGAAACGCACTACTTATGTGATCCTGACACGGTATGGCGTTTTTCTTCTACCACAAGACCACTAAACAAGACATTACAAGCTGACCCGATTGAAAAGATTATTGCCGAAAAGCGTGTGTTATGGCCTAAAAATGAGCAAGTGGTTGTTTACCATAGCGTGCAAGAAATAGAATCAGCGATTAAAGCGGGTACAGCACCAAAAGAGTTTAGTATTTATGTTCAATTTGAAGCACTAGCAAAGTTGGCTGAAAAAGATAAAAAAATAGCACGGTTAATTAGCTATGTAGAACCGTTAGAATTTTGGGTAGGTAAAAAAATAGGTTATGGTCGTCCGCGTTACAAGCGTTTTCGTAAAGACTTAAAACGAGAAACAAATCCTTTATCTTCTTGGTTATTTTCGATGTGGGAATCTGAAGAAGATTTACACAATGAAGCCTTTGAGTCTTTATTTACGCTAACCAGTGGCGGAACTTCTGAAGGAACATCGCTGGTTAAAGCAATTTTTGGAACGAAAGACTTTGCTTACCCTAAACCGCTCTCTCTAATTAAAGGCTTAATCCAACAAGCCAGTAAGCCCAATGATATTGTTTTAGACTTCTTTGCAGGTAGTGGCACAA
>DZAT01000112.1 GCA_022736205.1 Thiomicrospira cyclica | reverse complement strand
GTAAAGGTGGGCACAATTACCTCATCACCAGCACCCACGCCTGCCGCAGCATATGCGACCGATAGGGCTGCCGTACCACTGGAAACCAAATGCGCATATTTTGTTTGCATTCGCTCACACAGCATCGCTTCCATTTCGCGTGCCTTCCAGACGTTATTACGCACGCCATCGAAGTTGTAGCGAAAAATAAAGCCCTGATCGAGCACTTGGTTAACTTCTGCCTTTTCTTCGGCGCCAATCCATTCAAATCCTGGCATGGTGTGATTCCTGATGTAATTCGCAAATAATAAGATGATTTTAACGAGTTAAGCCGTAATCGGCTAGACTAAAAGCGGCAAACCATTAAAGAAACCCCCAAAGCATCAAATACTGAGTGGTTAAAGTCTCTTTTCAAGTCGCGCATGACAAGCAAAAAGAAAGGGCAGAAGGCGTATAAAACACCTTCGGAAGATGTGCTTCATCTTCCGAAGGATAACGGGCACCTCTAAAAACTCCACTTCGTGGAATTTTTAGCGTTCCCAAGTTTATTTATCCTCTGGTGGAAGGGATTAATCAATGCGTTACAAACTTTTTTAGTGCACCCCTTCCCCCAGCCCCCCAACCCTTGTAGGTTATTAGAAGTCCCTTAACGATTTCCGTTTTAGCGTCTTGGCAAAGCAAGCGATCGATGAGAACCGAGCAATGCGGCTTCTGCGGCACTAATTTCGGCTACGGTTTCATTCACAGCGGTACGTAAAGCAACCAACGCATCATCGGATAACTTACCTGTGCGTTGCTTTAAGGCTGCCAACTCGCTGGCGAGTTGTGCTGCTTGTTGCTTTTTCTGATCAATCTGTTGAAAGCGCACACCGATACCCTCAATACTCGACAAATGCTCGCTGAGTCCCGTATGTTCAACCGTTACGGTAGCAAAATTAGAGGTAAGCTGCACTTCTGTTTTCAAACCCCAAGTACGCATCAGACGACGCGCGCGGGCAAATCTAAAATCGTTTGCTCGTACCGCATTGTCTAACAGACCACCCAAATTAGTCGTTTTAAAGAAAGATAGGCTGTCTAACACGCGAACCGATTGCCCACTAATGCCTTCGGCTGTGTGGCTGATTTCTTCCATTGCTGCTGTGTTTTGTTGAATAGCGCTGTCTAAAATACCAATGGCTTTATTCAGCTCACTCACACCTGTTGCTGTCTGCTGCGCTGCAACGCTCATTAATCCCATTTTTTGTTGGATGGCGCTGGTTCCCTCGTTTAACTCAGAAATAGCCAGTTCGGTCTGATGTACCTGTGCATTACCACGCGCCACATCTTCTACCGTGCTGGCAATCAATAGGTTAATGTCTTTTGCTGCATCGGCTGTTTTCTGTGCTAAATTACGAACCTCGCCTGCTACAACGGCGAAACCACGCCCATGCTCACCTGCACGAGCAGCTTCTACAGCGGCATTTAAAGCCAATAAATTAGTCTGAAAAGCAATGCCATCGATGAGGGAAACAATACTTTCAATTTGCTGACTCTTGCTTTGAATCGTTCGCATCGCGTCGATCGTTCCTGCCATGATATTGCGTGTTTTAGACACTTGTTCCTTCATGTCGGCAACCAGCATTGCCACATCATGCGATTGATTCTGCATACCGTCTGCTTGCAAATGCATCTCTTCGGCTGTCGCAGCACTTTGCTGCAAAGCAGAGGCTTGTTGTTGCATCTGTCCCGAAATATCGGCAATAGCATGATTCATATTTTGCACACCATGCACAGCCATGTCCAAACTCGAACGCACTTCTGTAATAATGGATGCGGTGTTGGTCATTGCCAAGCCCATTGCTTGCTGCATCACACCAATATCACCCTTTTGTGTTACCTTAGGAAAGTTTTCGACCTCACCTGTTGTCTGACATACCATAATTTCTGCAATGGCACTGATCGCCTGAGACAAACCTTCTAACGTTTGATTAATACGCTGTTTTAACTCTAATAAATCACCCTGACAATCACTGGTCACACGCATGTCTAAGTGACCTTCTTGCATATGTGCCATCACCGAATTGATGTCATTAATAACAGAAGACACCGATAGCATAGCACCATCAACCTGAGCACGGAAAGCAGGCGCAACACGATCATTCATCTTGACATCGAACCGACCCGCAGACAAGGCTTGCATTACCTGACTTAGCTCACTCATCATAAAGGCGACGCTTTGCGCACTGGCATTCACCCCTATCTTTAAGGTATCTAAATCGCCAATATACTGACTCGTGATTCGTTGCGAAAAGTCACCTTCACCGATAGCAGTTACCACTTGGTTCGCTTGATTCACCGCAGCGTCAATTTGTTCAAAGACACGAATCATGCTCTGCGCCATCTGTCCCACTTCATCTTGCGACTGATAATTGATGCTAATCTGCAGTTTGCCTGTGTTGTTGACCGCCATTAATGCCTGACTGACTTGTGCCAAGGGATGCGACACCAATCGCGTCGTAAAGTACCACAGCACAACAATCACGACTGTTAGCAGCACAAACAGCAATACAAACATAATGGTAATAACATTATTGATATCCTGTTCAATCATCAGCATTTCTGGATGCGTCATATCGATACCAACCAACCGATAAGCAATCAACTTACTGTCATTGTTATAAACACTAGACAACTTAACGGCTTTATCTTGGGTCAAAATAAAAGGCGACTTTTTCAAATCAGACAGAATCAAACCGTTATACCATGTTACTGTGCTGGCATACTGCGATTCGTGGGCAACCGTTAGGTCAAACAATTTTGGATTTTTGCTAGCGGCTGGATACAGTTCGAGCGCCGCGTCATCCAATAACTGAACCATGTAAATCCCAGACTCCGTTAACTGCTGCGTCACCGATCCGAAACCTGACTGAAACTCTAAAATACCAACCGTTTTGCCTTGCTGATCTTTGATGCTGGCTAAAGAGACCAAGTTCAGACCTGATCGAGAAAAATCTAATCCCTCAAAATGCGACTTGCTACCCGAAAGTAGCGCTTTAAAACCTGCACGATGCAAGGCTGACTTGCCACGTTCTGCATCTGGCTCTTTCGCACCAGAACGCATCAAGATATTACCCTGATCATCAAATACATTGATTTTAATGTTCTTAAATTCTGTTTCTGCTTTAAACATGACGGGCAGACTTGCCAATAAGGCACGCAATGCCTGATGGTCTTTTTCTTGTGTTAATTTGACTAACTCAGGCGTGGTTGCCACAGCAGAAAACAAGGCGGCAACACCAACTTGCATTTTTTCTTGATAAGAAGCGTTAATTTGCTTCTCTTTGCGATCTAATAACAGTTGTGCATTTTCTGCCAGTAAGTTTTGTTTGATCTGTAAAATAACCAGACCGCCCATAATCAGCATCAATAATGATGCGATGATCATACGCAACATCAGTTTTCCAGAAACAGTGGTAACCATAACAATCCCCTTAATCATGACGGCACAAAATATGCACGCACATCAATAATTGTTTATATGCTTATCAGTATATTCTTACCCATTGTGGTGCTAAAAACAATG
>DZAT01000009.1:25062-46014 GCA_022736205.1 Thiomicrospira cyclica | reverse complement strand
AACGCAACCCTGCCGTCACCGCACTGATGGACATGGCGATTGATGCCTGTCATCGTCATGGCAAGTATGTTGGTATTTGTGGGCAAGCACCGAGCGACTTCCCCGAAATCACGCAGCATTTGGTCGAAAAAGGCATTACCAGCCTGTCGTTAAATCCTGATAGTGTGGCAGAGATGTTGAGCGTTGTTACCGAAACAGAAAAACAAGTTGATACGCGTAACATGCCTTAAAACAAAAAAGGATGCCTATTGGCATCCTTTTTTTCATCACATTTTTGAATGCAATTAATCTAAGAAAGAGCGTAATTTTTCTGCACGCGACGGGTGACGTAATTTACGCAATGCCTTGGCTTCTATTTGACGAATACGCTCACGCGTCACATCAAACTGCTTACCCACTTCTTCCAAGGTATGATCGGTATTCATTTGAATACCAAAACGCATACGCAACACCTTGGCTTCGCGAGGACTCAGCGTTGAAAGCATCAGCTCAACGGCTTCAGATAAGCCTTGATTATCTGCAGAATCTGACGGAGACAACATATTGCCATCTTCGATAAAATCACCGAGAGAAGAGTCTTCATCGTCACCAATCGGCGTTTCCATCGAAATTGGCTCTTTCGAAATTTTCATCACCTTGCGGATTTTGTCTTCCGCCATTTCCATTGATTCTGCCAACTCATCAGCTGTCGGCTCACGCCCCATTTGCTGCAACAATTGACGCTGAATACGATTAAGCTTGTTAATCGTTTCAATCATATGCACGGGAATACGAATGGTACGTGCTTGATCGGCAATACTACGGGTAATCGCCTGACGAATCCACCAAGTCGCATATGTCGAAAACTTATAACCACGACGGTATTCAAACTTATCCACCGCTTTCATCAAGCCGATGTTACCTTCCTGAATTAAGTCGAGGAACTGTAACCCACGGTTAGTGTATTTCTTGGCGATTGAAATAACCAAACGCAAGTTTGCTTCGATCATTTCCTTTTTAGCCGCTCGCGTACGGACATCCGCATCAACAACCTTGCGGTTAATATCTTTGATGGTCGTAATGTCCATCGCAATACGTTTTTCGACAAAACGTAGGCGCTTCTGCGAACGGGTAATCTGATCGCGCAATCCCTCTAAGCGCACACCATAACCATCAGCACCGAGCGTAATCGCTCGATCAATCCATGCTAAATCTGTTTCGCTACCAACAAAAGATTGTACAAACTGAGGCTTAGGCATTCTACCCTGCTCTGTCGCCAAATCCATAATATTGCGTTCTGCTTGGCGAATCTGATCAACATACTTACGTAAATCAGTGAGTACTTCAACGACAAAAGACGGTGCTAACTTAACGGTCATCAAACGTGTTGCCACAGCCAAACGCGCTTCTTTCGCGCGCTCATCCGCATGCCCAAGCTCTAATTCGTAGCCAGTAGCAATATCATGTAAGTCTCGCAACTCTGCTAAAAATGCCGTGACGCCCTCTGTATCATATGGATCTTCTTTTGCGGCACCGTCTTCATCTTCATGAGCGTCATCACTGCCTGATTCTGTTGTTTCCACGGCAATTGGTGCAGGCGTTGAAATCTCTTCTGACTCTGGTAACAAGAACCCCATGACCAAATCGCTCAGCTTAACTTCGCCTTCTTCTACCTGTCTGAGGTGATGAAACAAAATGGTTGGCATCTGCGGATAAAGCGCGAGCGACGTTAACATGTCTCGCGTACCAGCCTCGATACGACGGGCAATTTCAATTTCGCCTTTACGCGTCAATAACTCGACAGAACCCATTTCGCGCATATACATACGAACAGGATCAGAAGTGCGACCTAGCTCGCCGTCATCACCGATAATACTCGCTGCTGCAACTTCTGGATCACCTTCAGGCACAGCACCTGGAACCAATAAATCAGTGCCCGCTGGTGCGTCTTCTAAGACGTTAATGCCCATATCGCCTAATAGGACAACAATTTCTTCAATTTTTTCTTCGTCTTCGAATTCATCGTGCAGCATTTCGGCAATATCTTGGTAATTCAAGAAGCCTTGTTCACGACCACGCGCGATTAAATCTGCTAACTGTTGTTGTTCTTCGTAAGATGCCATATTGTCCTCTACTAGAGCTTGGGTAACCGAAAATTATATCAAAATTAAAACGAAACTAAAAACAAAACCTAAAAATCTATGGAATCTGGCATATTACTCACGCTTGCGGCAATCACGTAATCGGTCGGACAAGTGTTGCAATTGTATTTGCTGCGCTTTGTTCATAGTGCTTCCTTCGCCTATTTTCAAGAGCGATTGACGCGCATTTTCGACTGTTTGACAGATTAATCGTCGCCAGCCGTCCTGCCACTCAATTTGGGCTTCGTCCTCGCTCAGCTCAATGTCTAAGGTTGATGATGAAACAGGATGATCTACTGCTTCGAGCAGCGCTGAAACGCCACGCTCACCAAACTGTCTGAGCAACACCTTATCAACTTCATGGCAGTTCGCCGACAAAGCAGGATAGGCCAACAACAAACTGTGCAAACGTGAAGCCAATCCCTGTGCTTTTGTTAACCCATCACGACTAAGCGTTTGTTTTTTTAAATCGATACGACGATTAACCGCTAAACCTGTACGAATGCCCATCAGCTTCTCGACTTGCCACTCTTGCATATCGGCAGCTTGTGCCAAGGCTTGAATCAATGCGTATTGAACGGACAAATCAGGTGCATCTTTGAGCAGAACGACTGCCTGAACCAGTAAACGCCGTGCATCTTCTTGGCGATGCCAACTCAAGCCAGTCTGCATTGCCAACCCTTGAACCAGCCACTGACCCGCAGTCAGTGCAGCAGAAAGCGCTGATACAAACCCTGCCTTACCCACTCGACGCACAAAACTATCAGGGTCTTCCTCGTTAGGCAAAAAGAAAAAGCGCACACCACGATCACCTGTTAGCTGTTGCAGCGCCAACGGTAAGGCTTTCCAAGCTGCTTGTCGACCCGCCTTATCGCCATCGAAAGCAAATACCACATCTTTACTGTATTTAAACAACAAGCGCAAATGTGCCTCACTGGTTGCCGTACCCAAAGTCGCGACCGCATTACGAATATCGTATTGTGCCAAGGCAACCACATCCATATACCCCTCTACAACCAGAATATGTTCGATATGGCGCACGGACTGCAACAGCTCGTAAAGACCATAGAGCATTTGCCCTTTATGAAAAAATTCGGTTTCTGGAGAGTTAAGGTATTTGGGCGCAAATTCCGATGGTTGCATAATGCGACCACCAAAGCCAACAACACGCCCTTTGCTATCACGAATTGGGAACTGCACCCTTCCACGAAAACGATCGACAGTCTGCCCATCCTCTCGAACAGACACCAGCCCCACTGCCAACCACTGATCGATGGTTACTTGAGGGAAAGCACGCTGTAAGGCATCCGTATCACTTGGCGCAAAACCGATACCAAAATCACGCGCGATCGTCCCTGTTACGCCCCTGCCTTGCAAATAGCTGACCACCTGTGCACGAGCAACATGTTCACGTAAATTACGAGAAAACCACGCTGCGACTTGTGCTAACAAGGTAAACCCTTGCAACTGTTCTGCTTTTTGCTGTCGCTCTTCAATCAACTGAACATCTGATAGGTGTTCACGCGGCACAGATAAGCCCATTTCTGAAGCTAAGATTTCAATCGCCGTCACAAAATCGCAATGATCATATTCCATAACAAAACGCAAAGCATCACCATGAGCGCCACAGCCAAAGCAATGATAAAAACCTTTTTGCGGATTGACATAGAAAGAAGGGGATTTTTCATTATGAAAAGGACAACAGGCTTTATACTCGCGACCTGCACGTTTAAGCGACACACGTCGCCCAACGACCTCTACCACATCAGAATGAGCGATAAGATCATCAATAAAAGCTTTAGGGATGCGACCAGCCATAGACTAAGCCGCCAACGAGAATGGATTAACCAGCCAAAAGCGCCTTGACGCGCGCACTGACTTGCGTCATATCGGCACGTCCAGAAATCTGTGGTTTTAGCAATGCCATAACCTTGCCCATATCACTTGGTACGCTTGCACCAGAATCAAGCAAAGCCTGAACGATCAACGCATCGACTTCTGCATCACTTAACCCTTGCGGTAAGTAAGCTTGCAAAATATCTAATTCAAAACGTTCAGTATCCACCAAGTCTTGACGACCCGCAGCATCAAACTGACTAATCGAATCTTTGCGTTGCTTAACCAAACGATTCAGCACCGCAAGCACTTGATCGTTGGTTGGTGTTTCGCGCGAATCAATTTCAATTTGCTTAATCGCTGCAAGAATGCCACGAATGGTGAGCAGGCGTGCTTTTTCACCTGCTTTCATGCAGGCTTTCATGTCTTGCGTTAGCTGTTCGCGTAAAACGGACATAATCAGCACACCTTTTTCAGAATCAGAAATTAATACTTAGTTTCCATGCGACGATTTTCACGCGAAAGACGCTTAGCCAAACGCTTTACAGCAGCCGCTTTCTTGCGCTTACGCTCCCAAGTTGGCTTTTCATAGTATTCTTTTTTGCGAACATCAGCCAATACCCCTGCTTTTTCACAGGTGCGCTTGAAACGGCGCAGAGCAACATCAAAGGGTTCGGTTTCGCGTAATTTAACTGCAGGCATGTTTTCTGTACTTTCCAGTTGGACGTTAAAAATAAAATAAGGGAATTCCGCTTAACGGAATAAAGACGAACATAATAGCAAAGTTTGCATGCAAAAGGCAAGCATTTAGCTGTTTTTATTGCAGCATAAAGGTATCAAACTCTAAACGAGCCAACTTGGCATTCAACACCAATAAGCCTGTAATTAAAGTCAGAATGAGCGAAGTTGCAATGCCGTAACCAAAGAAAGCAACACCTAGCTCGAAGCTGATTAAGGTAAACACCGTGTTACTGACCACAAACAGTATCATCAGCCATAAAACGACTTTACGCTCATCAAGATAGAATAAAACATTAATTAACCCTAACAGCATCACTTGCAGCCCTGCAGACAAGACATCGACATACAATAATGGTAAATATAACAGTGAAATACCCAACCACGCTAAAAAGCTGGGCGCAAAAATAAAGGTTACCAACGTAAAAATGGCTTGAATTTTAGCAATATCAAATAAGCCTTTACGCACAGCAAGCACCATTTCGTTACGCATCCGCTCGATATATTCTAAGGTTGCGCCTTCACGTACAGCGGTAAAGAAGCGATCATAATATTCAGCAAAATCGGTTTCGATGCGCACCAAAAAGACTGCCATCCCTGGGATAATCGCTAAGTAGGCTAAGAAAATAGGGAAATCATAAATAACCGAAGCGTGTAAGGGACCAATAACCTGCTGACCTGTGTCTGGGTTAAACCAAAACAGGTATTTATCAATCCATAACCCTAAATTGAATAAAAACCCTGTCCAAATTAAGCTATGATAGGTTTTTTTACGATCAAATAAAGCAAGTCCAACGAAGCGATTGCTCGGATAACTGCGATAAATCTGGAAGAACATGCCACCTAATAACACCAAATGCCCTAGAACAAAACCAAACAACAACCCCTCTAAACCCAAACTGCGCATAGAAAAAGCGCCGATCACAACGATGGCATAACCAATCCCGAACAACCAGACAATCTGTATATATTGCTTCATGCCAGAAAGCAAAATGGCAGCCAACCAAACGCCGCATAAAGCCGAAAAACCTACCACCAGCAACAAACGATACAGGGCGCTTTCTTCGGGAAATAAAAACAACGCAGCCAAAGCAACCAGACTACCCCCAATTGTCATCACAACGAGCAACAAACCATTTAGGGTTGGGATCACAATATCATCATGATTCTCAAACAAACGATCGGCAATAAAACGTGTGAAAACAAGCTGTGCCAGTCCTGTATAAATTAACGACAAGGAAATGAGATAGGTAACCGTCACCTGAAATTGGCTAATAAGCACATTAGGAACCACGACACCAATACTAAATAAGCCAACAATCAGGATACCAACAATGGATAAAACCCAAGGCCCTGAACTAATAATTCCTGCATAAGCGTAAGTTTGCAGAAGCCCTGTATAACTTTTCTTTTTAAGCAGCTTACGCAGCTCGAAACCTATCCCTGCCATGTCAACCCCTTGTCGTACAATCGACGATAGCGTGCATACATCATTTGTTGTGTATAGTATTTTTCGACGCGTGCAATGCCAGCATCACTGGCAGATTGCCACGCGGTTTTGTTCGTTAATAATGTCAGTGCGGCTTGTGCCAGCGCCGTCGGATCGGCAATACGCACAACTTCTCCTGCTTTACCTAAAGCCTTGTCTTCATCGGACAAGCCGTGCAAGAGCTGACGACAAGACCCCACATCGGTGGTAATGGACGGAACGCCTGCGGCAAAACACTCTAGAACCACTAAGGGTAATGCTTCAGAAATAGAGCTTAAAATATTTAGCCCAATTTTGGGCATCAATTCTTCAACTTTTTGGAACCCTAAGAATTTAACGTTATCTTGTAAGCCTAAGGTTTCAACCAACTCGTGGCATTCTTGGGCATAACTTTCGTCTTCATCTTCTGGCCCTGCGATCCAGCCCTGTGCTGCTGGCAGTTGATTGACCACCGTGCGCATGGCACGGATAAAGGTTTTAATATCTTTAATCGGCACAACTCGACCAATTAAACACAGCACCTGCGGAACGTCATTGGGACGTTTGGCACGCTGAGGCACAAAGCGAGGCAAGTCAATACCATTAGGAATACAGTCGGTTTTTGAAGGGTCTGCACCTTCTGAAATTTGGCGCTGACGGTTCACTTCGTATAACGAGATAATGTCTATCGCTTGCTCATATGCCATTTTTGCCAGTGCTTCATAAAAACGAATCCACATTTGTTTGTAATAGCCAACGTCACCAGGATCTCGCTGAAACAAGTTACGGTTATCTTTAATCCACTCTGCCTGATATAAGTCGATTTTACGCTCTTTGGTATAAATGCCATGTTCTGAAATCAGCAACGGACGTTGGTTACGATGACTGAGCAGCGCGCCTAAAAACCCTGCATAACCCGTCGAAATGGTATGGTAGAGCTTAGCAGGAACCAATTGAGTGGTGAGTTGATTGAGTTTCCAAACGGGGGTATGAATACTACGTACTGTCCAAAAATAATCAATGAAAGAAGGGTCTGTACAATTCATGCGATAATTTTGGGTAAGGTATTCCCAAGCGCCCTGGCTGTGTAAAAAGACATCATGAGCTAAAGGACCACCATCTAGCGCCAAATCTAATAGCGAAGAGGCTTGCTTCATGGCATGAGGACATTGACGCACAGCACTAAAACACTCATGTAAACCAGCCACGCGCTCCATTAGGTCATCATCTACCTTTTTTTCTTGAACACTGGGGAGTGCACTTTGATCAAACAAATAATCGACGTATAGGTAGGTGAAATTATCGGGTAACTGATAACGCAACCCTTTATACTCTTTTGCCTGACTACCAATAAAAACGCCACCAAAACGGATATCGGGGAACCCACGAATCATTTGATGCACCCAAGAAGATACGCCCCCCGATACAAACGGGTAAGTGCCTTCTAGCAACAACATCACATCCACATCGCCCCGATGTAAAACAACACCCGTTTCGGGCATCTTTGATAAAAAACCATCAGACAGCATGCGTCACCTCTTTGTTAGGATGCGACCACAAGCTAACGAGCGGGCGCATTTTGGGAGTCAATACTTGTTCTTTCATTTCGCATAAGACCTGCCTAACCAAATCATAACGACGTAGATTGTAGGCAATTTCTGCCAAATAAGGCTTGGCACGACTTTTAGAGAGACCCGCGTTCATCGCCTGCTGAAGGGTGCGTAGCGCGTCAGGATAGCGCCCTGCAGCATTGAGAATTTTAGCTAGTTGAAATAAGGCAATAGCATCTTCTTCTTTAGATAAAGACAAAGCTTCGCGTGTGTAGCTTTCTGCCTGACGCAAACTAAATTGACGCAAATCACCTTGCACCAAATCCTCGTAGACCAGCTCCCAGTGTAATTCGCCAAGGCGCTGTAATAAATTGGATTTTTGATGATAGTCATCAATTGATAAAGAAGACGATGAAAATAAATCTAATTGTTTACGAATATCAGTAATTTGATGGTTGAATTTCTTTTCTCGACCATCAAGCATACCAAATGCTAACAAGCGGATATCGTCATTATTATCCGATAATAAGTCACCAATAAGCCCTGTTGCTACTTTTGTGGAAGACTGTTGTAGTGCCATTAACGACTGAATACGCACTTCAGGATTCAGATTCTGCTGACTAATGCGCTCTCTCACGCCAGAGAGACCACTACCTTGACTCGCATTCCACGGATAAATACTAAACTCTGGAAGTTCGACTGATTCAAAACCATGATCAGCCTCCGATACTAATGGAAAATACTTAGCTAACTGTATGCCAATAAATAAAAACAATAAACCGATTTCAGAGGTAAAAACTGACGTAGCAAACAAGACCACAAAAGACCACAAGTAGCTTTTTTTATATTCTGACGGCAACCCTAAGGTTAGCAGCGCGGCTAACAAACCACTTAATACAATATGAATCGACATTAATCCTGCAACAAAAGCAATATCTCTACTGCTGTCAAGCTGCTGAATAATCAGCCATAAGGTGTCTAACAGTGTTTGCATTTACAGTTGACCTTGGGTGATTCGTGACAAGCGTTCCAAATCACTTTCTGAAGATAAGCTAATGGTATAACGATCCACTTTTAAACGATCAAAACTCATACCATGACGTGATTTTAACCACCCTTCTAAGCGATGGTTAAAGCCTTGAATACCCGCTTGCGTGCCGAATGGCATCAAAACAAATAGCGCTGGTTCACCTGCTATCTGAGTTTGCCACATCAAATCCAAACCACGCTTTAACGTCGTGATCTGTTCTGGAATCACCTCTTTTTTCTCGCCGCTAAACCGTAATACTAACAATTCACTACTGACCTTGGTTCGTTCTGCTACTCGAATTAATCGCGCAATCTCTTCTGCAAATGAACCCTCTGCTGGCTTTGGTAAGGCGCTCAAGACACGGTTTGTCAAATCTGCGTTGGTTGCTGTGTCTGTGTAATAAGACAAAATAACCATCATGAGTTGTAAGTTTTCATCGTTTAACGCAAAGAAAGGCATACTGCGTACCGCCAACACACCGACCAAGCCGAAACTTGTTTCGTAAAGCGGCGCAATGATTAACTGTGATTGATAACCATCATTGGTTAGTTGTCCGACATGTGCCAAAACTTTATGTTGTATGGCGTAATTGAGCAGGCTATCTTGAGCGCTCAACAGCGGCGGTGTTCCCAACATGGCAGAAGGTAAGCCGAGTTTAATACGATCATCAGACAATTGTTGCGCTGGATAAAGTGCCGCTTCTTCGACCAAACAGTACTGAGATAAAATCCCCATTAATGCTTGAGCTGCGGGTAAGTTAGCCTGAGCCTGACCTTCCAAATACTCTTGCTGGCGCAAATCATGGATCGCACTGCGTAATGATCCTGGACGAGACAGCATTTCTTGTTCTAGACGATCATGAGAAAGCTTCATCAGTAAAAAACGACGTGTTAAGCGTGTTAAGCGCTCTTCTAAATAAAGATTGGCTTCTTCTTTACGCTGGTTACGCTCTGTCCAAACCGTAGCAAACTCGCCAACAACCAATGTTAACAGTCCACCACCCAAAAAATAAGCTAATGGCATTTCGGCCGCTTGATGCGCAATAAACACTAAAAAGACAGCATTAGCAGCTAAGACCAAAATGCTTAACACGCCCATCAGCACGCCATAGCGCAAAGCAACCAAAACTGGGGCAAACCAAACCCAATGGAAACTGGCTGAAATCATTAAGGGATCATCTGGACTGACCAACCACCCCATCGCCACTGCCAGCAATGAAATCACCAGTGTCTCAACAATAGCGAGTTGCGATTGAGACTCAGGTGCAATCATCCGAGTCCAGTCGGTTTTGACCGTTGTTTGCAACGCTTGCGCTTTGCTGATTCCCGAACGTGTTGCACCTTGCATAGATTTTCCCCTGTAATGCGTTCAAACGTTTTGCGTTAATCGACCTTTAAGTCGCTTAATAAACTGCGAGCAAGATCTTGAGCAACCGCACTCAGCGCTGAACGACTCCAACCACTTTTAGCACCAACAGCTGACCAAACGACTTGGTTGGTGTTTAAGTCAATCACTTTTAACGTTAAACCGACGGCAGGCTCACCATCGACACCCACTTTGTAATGCCACTCTTCGACAGACCCCGTTAAAATATAACGGATACCCTGCGATTGAGCCCACTCTCGTGCTTTGTCGACCACTTTACGCTCTGACGGCTCGAATAACGTGTCGTTATTCAGTTCAACAGGATATAAATCTAACGATTTAAGACCACGATTGAGCATTAACGTGTGAACAATTGCCTCAGCCCTCAATCCTGCTTGCGGCGTGTCCGTATTATTGATCATGGGCAACATTGCCCATTTCTCGTTACCGTTTAATGTGTTATTCATTGTTGATGTTTGCAGCGAGCTACAACCCGTCAGCAACACTAACATAAGTAAAGACACCAGTCGTTTCATGATAGTTTCCCCTTGAAAACAGATAAAAATGTGTTAAAAAAGCCGTTCATATTTAGCGCTTATGGCACGTAACGTTTGATTTGGTAGCTGTAGTCCGCCGTTCGATTCTTGGTAAACCAATAGCATCTGATCTTCGCCATCAATACTCCCTCGAATACCTGCCAAAGCACTGTAGCCAGTGGTTGCTGCTGCGCTGTTGTAAGTAGCGCATACCTCGCCCAAAGGTCGCCAAGCTTTACTGTAATAACGTCCGAACTGCGAAGATCCATCTAAATTGCGGCGTTCCGATAGGTTTTGACCCGCACCAGCACATAAGGCGAAGTAGTCGGTATCCACAGGCAGCAGCAGCTCTGATGATTCTCGAAAACCTGCCAAACCCAACAATGCAGGGTCTTTAAACACGGCCAAGCTCGCGACATCGGCCGAGCCATCCCTTGTATAGCGGCGATGTGCGCCCAGCAATTTGATATTCCAGTCTGGATATTCGGTACGAATACGATGCCCAACTTCCCAGTCAACGTGCGCTCCCGTGCCTAAATAACGGTCGGTTTGTGTACGATACTGTGCCAATTGTGTCGATAAACGCACATAATCTCGAACCGTAATGGCGTAGGTGGCACTGGCTTGTAACACATCTTCCATACCAACCAAACTCATGGCACTGGTATCACGATTGGGCATGGCATAACGTATGCTGGCAGACAAGGCGAGCTTACTACTCATGCTGTAGTTTACCTGCCCTTCTCCTGACCACCAATTTTCTAATAACTGATGATTACGTGCGGCTAACGACCATTGATAACGTGAGCGCTCATATGCCACACTCAAGCCATACAGGTTGTTGCGCTCTACACGATCACTATAAACACTATCGCTATCTTGCTTAACACCATAATTTGCAACCTCTATCCCCAAATGCCAATGCGGTGCAATTCTTAAGCTGGTGTATGCAATGCCACCTAATCGCGTTTGAGCATCACCTTGCACGGCATCGACTTGTAATCCCGCCATGTTTGCTTGTCTTAAATAACTCGCAACATAACGTTCGTGCATCGGGTTATCGGTAGGATTACCACGCAAATTATCGAAAGCAATTTGCGCCGCCTGTCCTTCAAACTCGAGGGCTTGAGCAATATCATGGCGATCGTACGGCGGTAAAGCATCCGAGTCTGCATTCAAACGCGCTAATGTCTGAGTATCATTCGTTTGCAATGCGACTGTGGTTTCACCCCATTCAGGCGCTTGGCTTTTATAATGCTTACCATAACGTCCCATCAGCCATAGTTTGGCTGCAGGAATAGCATTATTATTGATTGCCCAAGATAAAATCAAATCATTGGTTTGTTGACTATCTTGCTTTTCATTATCTAGACCGCGTAAACGATTAACCATACGCTGCATATACTTATTGGCACCATCACCTGCCAAGTTTTGTAATGTTAAATTAGCATACGCCAACAATTGAGGATAACGAGATAAGGGTAGTGGCGGTTGTTGACCTTTATCTTTTTGTTTTTCTAAAATCGTCCATGCCTGACGACGAATGCGATCCGCTGATCCCGTCTGCCCACTGCGAGAAACGGCATCGGCATAATTGAGCATCCACAGCGCATCGTTCGGATTGGCTTTAAGTTGCTTCTGATAAAAAGCCATTGCCTGTGGGATGTCGTCTAACTCATGATAAGCAGCGGCAAACGGTGCCCAAAAGGCAGGTTCTGTTAATGCCTGCTGTGTATGTGTTCGCAACAAATCTTTCACTTGCGGTATGTCACGCTGATCGATGTAAAACCAAAGAACCTGAGAAGCAATCGCTGGACTGTTTTTGCCAGTACGGTAAGCATGGATAATATCACTGTTGGCTTTTTCGGGCTGTTTAAGATGAGCAAAATATTGCGCACGTAACAATAAAAAATCCGCTTTGGTTTCTAACACGTTCAGTTGTTCACTTGGCAAAGCTGACAACAAGGCAGCAAATTTTGACCAGTCTTGTTGTTGCACCAGATAACCCAAGGTGCGAATTAAATCATTACCATCTTTAGACTTTAAATAAGCAAAATACGCGAAATCTGGAACCGACTCTGGTGCGTAGGTTTCTAGCAAGAGCATGAAGCGCTCTCGCTGAATGGTGGTGAGTGTTTGGTGTTTTGCCAACTGCTGATAAGCAAACATTGTTGTTTTATCTTGCTGCTGAGACCATGCCATGTCGCCTAATAAAGCCCAAAACTCGTATTCGCTGGCAGGCACTTTATCTTGAAAAGACTGCATTAGATGCAAAGCACCAGATGCATTTTTTTGACGCAATTGTAAGGTCACAGCCGAAACAAGCCACTCTGTCCGAAAAGCGTGTTTTGTTAAGAGTAGCTCGTAATTACCCAAAGCGCGTTCATCTTGCCCCATACGCATCAATAATCGAGCTGACATTGCTAAGGCGTTGACATCTTTACTTCTTTGATAAACGGTTTCGAAAAAATTCACCCCAGCTTCTGGCTGACCTGTTCCTTCAAACAAAGTCATGGCTTCCACTAACTGTGTCGGCGTTAGCGCAGCCCGACCATGTCGAGACAACCACATAGTCAATGCCATTTGCTTATCACCCAGCGCTGGTGCTAAACGCAATAACGCTTCGTTAGCGGCTTTATCTTGACGGTTACGTGCATACAAATACAACCATTGGTTGTAAGCATCTTGTGGTTTTTGAATCCATTCTGACAGTTGTGCTAGGCGCTGACGCCATTGCAGATGATCGGGTCGTTGTTGCACTGCACTTTTTGCCACGCGCCACGCATCAACCAGTGCACCAGAGCCAACAAATGCTTGATAGCCCAGTTGATAATCTTCCTCGTTATAAGCTTTCATGGTGAGCTGTTCAACATCAACAGCGAAACAAGGACGAACAAACAACAAAAACAGGCACACCAGCACAAGGTGCTGATGCCAATTCCGTTGTTGCTTGCGATCTGTCTGTTTCATTTTACTCACACACTTACTTCATTTCTAATAACAATTTGGCATAATAACGCGCGCGCTGGTGTTGACCTGCAGCCTGAGAAAAGCGTAATAAACTTCGCAGTACCGCTTCATCTTCAATTAAATTACCTGCATAACGATCAATTGCATCCATCGTTTGCTGATATAGCCCACCTGCCATATACGTCTTAAGCCCTTCTAAAAAAAATGTTTTCTGCTCTTGCACATTATTGGTTTGACCCATAGCAATTAATCGCATATAAGCACTATCTTGATAATGTCCCTGTCCTAACAGCAGCTTTGCTTCGTAATCTAACCATGTCAACGGATTTGCTGGTTTTGACATCAACCATTCATTAAGCATTTTTTGCGCCAACTCACGCTCAGACGCTAAGAAAGAAAGCTCAATCAACATTTTTTGCTGATCTTCTATCCAATCTAATCCTTGCGCAAATGGCAACAGTTCACGCAAACGACTGTTTCTCTCGTCACTCGGTGGTACAAAACGAATCTTATCAAACCACACACCTAGCAAAACACTGCGCTGTGATGCGTCGCTATTCGTTAATTGCGTGTGATAATCGTGATAAAGCTTCTGCCACGAAAGGGTTGCATATGCACGTTGTTGCACAAATCGTTGATGTTGTGCGGCTAATGCTAACAACTGCTGGTTGTCTGGTTCGATTTTCAGTAAATTGGCGAGATACGCGTGCGTTAACGCATCTTGCTGGTTTGCTTGCAAGACACGTTCCACCAGGCTATCACGTGGAAACATGAGCGCCAATAAAGCCAATAAAACGATCGAGCCAACGCTCAGCTCTAATAAAGTGAGTGTTTTTTCACGCGGAATGCGCCCATCATGGCCGACATAGCGTTTCGATCGTGGCGGCAGCATGTCGGCTGCGGAATGTTCGACTGGCTGACGTAGCAGCTGTAGCAGAAGAGATGCTTTCATCGCTAATCACCTGACAGTTAGGAGCATTAATAGTAAAGGTTAACGGCATTGATCCCGACAACTTGAGTTTAAAACCCGTATTCGTACGTAAAAACTGCGTAACACTGGCATTAGCATCTATCAAATGCGGTAAATTGGACGGGGTAGGTGTCAACATCAAGTGTGCTTCATTACCAACAGCATGAACATAGCGCATGTCTTTATCGTCATTAAAGCCCGCGATATGGCGACTGTTAATCAAGTCAGGGTAGCCCATACTTTGTGGCAGACGCAATTGCTGCAAATGATCTAACCCACGTATCAGCCAAGCATCTCCTGCTTTGGCGACAACAACGCGATTAAAGTCTTGCGCTTTACGTACAAATGCCGACATTTTAATGGGATGAAAGTCTTGCTTTATTGTCCAATCTAATACTTTTTTTAATGACTTTAGTCCTTCTGGTTTCGTCATTAAATAAGTGTGAAAATAAATATTAACTGGCTTAATACGACGTGGAGATTCCGTCAATTGATGGGTTTCTAATGAACGCTCGAAACCATAAAAAGGTCCCGTCCAATCGTTGGTATAGACGTTTTCATTTTGATTGGGGGCGTATACCTGAAAAACACCATCTTTATTTAAGCCAACAGGTCCTACCTTGGTTAATGTTGGATGCGAATGGGTTGGCAAGGTATCTCCGCCGTTCACACTGACAATTCCTGCCTTTTCTGCCAGCAATAATGCTTCTTGACCTGGGTTACAATCGCCCGACCAATGAATAATAGCGACTTTCTTATCTTTGGGCGCTAACCGATTATTCACATAATCAATCGAGCCTTGTACTTCTCGTTGCATGGTTGGCTTGTAATTGGGAATGGCTAAATTATAAGACTGATATAAGTTGCTCTGACTACGTGCACCCGCAACAACCGACCAGCTAAAAGGATGCGAATAAGTATGACTGGCAATTTCGACATTCGGTTGAGCAAAAATATTCCGCGCAATTTTTTCTAATGCAGGTGAATCTTTAGCATATAAACCCGTTGTGCTCGTTTCGCCCTCAATAACCGAAATGGTCATGGGTAAGGGGTATTTTTTGATGATTTCATCCAATAACACTTGAGAGGCAAACGGACTGCTCGGCATCTCGGCACGCGAGGCAAAACCGTCACCATCGTGATGTACCATTAACAAACGCTTGCCTGCTTCAGTTGTCGTATCGGGCAACGGCATTGGTTTAAGTTGTAAGCCTTGTTCGAACAGACGGTATGGATTCACCACCCAAGATGAATAACCGACTTCGACACGATCAGTCTCGAACACGTGTGGCGCAATGGCAAAACCACCCCACGTCGTCATCGCAATCGCTGTTTGCTGCTGATTGTCCTCACTTTTAAAGACAAGCCAATCTTCGTTAGTTTGCGTTGACTTTAGACTAAAGAAACCGATACGATCTAAATCAACTTGCTTTTCAAAACCAATCTCGGCACTGCGTGTGCTAATGGTTAGTTTTTTAGCGACAGATCCTTCGCCCACTTGCACACCAAAAATTTGCGACAACTGTTTATCTTTAAAAAAACTAATATCACCCAATGCTAAAAAAGGAATTTTTTGTTGTTTTAAATCTCGCAACCAAGGCGACAATGCTTGATTTTTTTTTATTGATGCAGCATCGCTTAAAAAAGATACCACACCCGCATAGCGTCCAACTAAAGACTGTGTCGACAAGGGACGATTAATCGGCGCATAGTCCACCGCATAACCCATCGCATTTAATATCGCTGTCGGGTAAGTTACCTCAGTACTAAAGTGATAATCGTACTCATCGGGAACAGGATTGGTTACCATCAGCACTCGACGCGGCATAACCTCGACGCTACCAACGCCTAACATATCTAATTCGGGATTGGCGACCCAAGGGATAAAGCCTTCCGCCTGCAGCATCTTAGCGACACTTCTTGCTTTATCGCGCTGCTCTGGTGCAACGTAGTCGATAGCAATAATCGGGATATTCCATGTTTTAACCTGCGACAATTGTCCAGCCAGCCAATCACGATCAGCTTGCGGCACGTCACGATAACGCTTTTTATCGGCATCGTAACCCGAAATCCATGACTCAAATGCAACGGCATCGGCCCACTGGTGGGTTATGGGTAATATTTCGAAGCCACGGTTAAAAATCAGTTTTGCCTGCGGAAAACGCGTCTTAACCGCTGCAATCACGTTTGCCAAGCCTTGAGCTTGAGCGCTACGTTCTGCGTCTGTCTTGGCAATAATATTGAAAGAGTCTAAGGTGTCTAAGAAAAAGCTGCGATAACCCGCTTGCCATAAGGGCTCAAACAATTTTTCAACCGCAAAATCTGCCCAACCCTTGGCAGTTTGATCGATCACCCGACTGTTCCAGCCTTTGTTATCGCCTTTTAACCAACTGGTTGGCATTTGCGAAAAATAAGGTTTATTAGGTAAAACCTCACCTAAAGATACGTATGCGAACACTTCCGATTCTGCATGCTGATGCGGCTTGGGATCTGGCAAATGACCTGGTTCTACCACAACCCAATCGAAAGCACGAAGCTCGCTCATCGGTGGTTTATCGCCATAAAAAAATGCTACCGAAGGCTGTTGCGCACAGGCTACCCCCGAAATAAAACCTAACAAGACGGCTAACAACCTTTTCAACATGCTATCATCCCCAACTATGCACTTACACTTTATTGAACAACTGGCAGTTATGACAAAAATACGTAAAACTACTTTCATTATACTAACATTAACAGTGATATTGATGTCTTACTATTTATCACAAACAAGCAAAAATAACGAACTCGATAGCATTCAATGTATCGAGTCCACTGCCATTATATTACGCAGTGACTATGAGTCGCTCGCTCATCATAAAGCACGCATGGTTCAAGCAACATGGTTGACATTCTCATTCAGAGATAAAATCAAGCCTTGGCAAAACGAACAACAAACGCAAGCGTATTATCAGCAACAAAAAGACAAGGCTAACGGTCAATCATACGAAGCCATACACGATCAATTAACACAAGAATTAGCGCAACATCAGGCAAAAAAAGACAATTACGATGAAGCAGAAAATTGGCGCAAATTACTCGAAAAAAAAGCCATTAAACCTGAGCAAATAGCACAAGCCAGACACCAAAAAACAAGATGGTTATCCGCTTATCAAGATGATCTTGATGCAGACATAACCCGACTGCTGCTCAGTAGCCCTGTTCAACACTGGCAAACCCATCTGCTGCCTTCGGGCGATGTTTTATTGAGCTTTGTCTTTGTCAGAGATATCGACCAAAGCCGATTTGGACTCATTCGTCGATTAGCAGAAAATGATTTATTTATAACGTGGCAAACAACAGAAAAAGGTCTACTAGCGCAATAATAAACCGCGTATGTGATCGCGCTGTTTACCCATACTCATTTGTTTGACAATATCTTGTGCGGCAGATGTGTCTCCCAATAGTAAATAACATAAGCCCAATGCATAACGGGCTTCATCTTCTTGAGATTGTTTCAATGCGCTCTGAAAGTAGCCTTTAGCGACACGAGGTTCTTTATTTTGCAACCAAACCCAACCCAGTAACAAGTTATCGACTGAAGACAAGGTCATTTCTTTTAATTTTGCTTCTTTGACTAGTGGTAACGCCATCTCCCACAAACCCGCATTTGCCAGTTCTGCCATCCGAGCAAACAACTTCGCCTTACGGGCTAATGCTGGATCCTGCATTGGAAGCGTTGGCGTAGATTTAGGCGCTACCTGTGGTTCAACTAACGTTGGACGTACCAATGCTTCTAAAACGGTTTGCATCGTTAAGGCTTGTGCACTGTTTGCCTGCATGTTCGAGTCTGTGGGCAATAAGTAGAGTGGTGATAACATCAAATTAAGTGGCTCGACCCATGTTTGTTGCGGTTGAAACGTGATCGGTTCTTTAGAGCGCATGGGTAGCGTGATGTCGCGCTTTTCACTAGGTACGATCATCACAACAGATTCTGTTTCGCGTGCGGATAGTTGATTTGGTAGCGCTTCCTGATTCGTGAGCGTTGTTTCTTGCCCTTCTAGCAAGTCAACTGCCGCTTGCAATTCGGTTGTTTCTGGTATCAATTCTGCTTTATTGGCAACAGCGACGGCAACAATAGCTGGCAAAATATCATCGTCATTAAGCGCTTGAGCAGAAACAACTGGCTCTGCATCCGATATAACTGGCTTCGTCTCAACTGCTGGTGTCTCGAGAGGTGATTCAATAACAGAAGGCATTACAGAAGACGTTGTTGGCATATCAGGCTGTTTAACAGGCTTAACTTTCGCCTGACTAGGCATTGCTGTAGGCACCAACGGTAGCTGACTATCACCATCTATCTGACGCACAAAAGCTTGCACATTAATAACGCGTAGCGCTTTTAAACTCGAAGCAGCCAGTGAAGCCGATTGCCAACGACCCACCACCAACTTAGCTTGCCCCGCAACCATCACCACGCGTGCATCTGACCAGTCGGCACGCAACGACAGTGCTTGCGCCTCTAACGTCGCAGCGTTTCCCGAACCCAATTGAACAACCCATACTTTTGTCGATGACTCGATAACCGATACAGAAGTACTAGGCTGTAGATCGTCACTTAAAATCGGAACGGGCAACCCATCGCCACGCGCAGACACAACACTCGATACGGTTAACAGTAACGTGCTGCAAAGTAGCGCGAATCTCACATCGCTCATGATCATGTAAAAGGGTTTCATGCGCTTATTGTACCTCACCTACACAATTCCCTCTATGGAACGCCTGATATTTCAGGTAAACTACGGATATGAAAAACATGCTTATCCTTGGAATCGAATCCTCCTGCGACGAAACAGGCGTTGCCCTGTATCACAGCGAAAAAGGCTTGCTGGCGCACGCCCTACACAGTCAGATTGCCCTACATGCGCAATACGGTGGCGTGGTGCCAGAACTCGCCAGTCGCGATCATATTCATCGCCTTACGCCTTTAACACAACAAGTGCTACAACAAGCACACGTTAGTTTAAAAGCGCTGACAGGCATTGCTTATACAGCGGGGCCAGGCTTGGTTGGTGCGCTGTTAACAGGTGCAGGATTTGCACGCAGCTTGGCTTTTGGCTTAGATATTCCTGCAGTTGGCATTCATCATATGGAAGGGCATTTATTGTCTCCCTTGCTCGAAGCGCCCGATTTAGCCTTTCCTTTTATGGCACTACTGGTATCGGGTGGACACACGCAAATTATTCGTGTCGATGCCATTGGTCAGTACACGTTGTTGGGCGACACACTGGATGATGCCATTGGTGAAGCATTCGACAAAACCGCCAAACTCCTCGGCTTAGGCTACCCAGGTGGTCCCATTGTGTCTCAACTCGCCACACAAGGCGATGGCAAGCGTTACAAACTGCCTCGTCCCATGACCGACAGACCTGGGCTAGACTTTAGCTTTTCTGGATTAAAAACTGCTGTACTCACCACTTGGCAAAAAGCACAAACCGAACGCGCAAGCGACTTAGAACAGGCAAAATGCGATATTTGCGCTGCCTTTGAAGCCGCCGTTGCCGATGTCTTGGCAACCAAACTCAAACGCGCCTTGCAGCAAGAAAAACTCAGTACGCTGGTTGTCGCTGGTGGTGTTAGTGCCAACACCCACATTAGGGCAACGCTGACGCAACTCATGAAGCAACGTGGCGGCAATTCCTTTTTCCCGCGCCTTGAGTTTTGCACCGATAATGGCGCCATGATTGCCTTCGCGGGCTTTAAGCGCCTGCAAGCAGGCGAACACACAGACTTAGATTTTAGTGCACGCGCCCGTTGGCCATTGGCGGAATTGCACTAATGCGATTTTATCGAGTTTTTAATCCCATTCAATAAATTCAATGGCACTGATTTAATGCTAAAATCTCGGTCATTGCGTTTATCTAACAGAAGCTAACAAATGACCGCCCTACAAACCCTACTCGACACCTACCGTAACCTTGCTCAAAACAAACGTGAAAAAGGCGATAGTTTTGAACGCTTAACCCAAGTCTATTTGCGTGATAGCGCACGTTTTAGCAGCAAGTTTAGTCATGTGTGGCTTTGGTCAGAGTTCGTTAAAGAAAGCGACTATTGCAACAAAGACGACCATAACAAAGAACACCGTTTTAACGGCACAGACACAGGTATCGACCTTGTGGCACAAGATGCCGATACAGGCGAATATTGGGCGATTCAGTGCAAGTTTTACGATTCTAAACTGTACAAATCAGACATCAATTCATTCTTTGCCGAATCGGGTAAAAAGCCGTTCACGCAGCGGATGTTGGTCATCACCTCCGATGAAATCAGTAATCACGTATTAAGCACCACCCAAGACCAACAAATCCCGTGCATTAATATCACCTTGTC
>DZAT01000009.1:22206-24962 GCA_022736205.1 Thiomicrospira cyclica | reverse complement strand
TCATTAGCCCTGTTGTCACAAACCCTGACTGAATGGACAAATGAAAGCGCAATTCCCTTGCATTGTTATGCCGCCTGTTCTGACGTATCAACAGGTAAACACAATAAGAATGATGACTTAGCCGACATCAGCATCAGCGACCTTGCTTACCCTGCCACAACCGATGCCAAAAAATTAGCGCACCACGTTAATACCTACCATCATCCCGACAAAATGACGGTGGTATTTAGTACCTATCAGTCATTAGAAGTGATTAGCAAGGCGCAACATGAACATGGCTTACCTGCGTTTGATTTAGTTGTTTGCGACGAAGCGCACCGTACCACAGGCGCGACCTTAGCAGGCGATGACGAAAGCAGCTTTGTCAAAATCCACGATGAAGACTATATCAAATCGGCATTGCGTCTCTACATGACTGCAACTCCGCGTGTGTTTGGTGATGCGGTAAAAAGCAAAGCAAAAGATGTCGATGCCATGCTGTGTTCGATGGACGACACCAGTAAATTCGGTGATGAACTTTACAGCATCAACTTTAGCGATGCCGTTGCTAAGGGCTTGCTTTGTGATTACAAAGTCTTGGTATTAGCGGTCGATGAAGCCCATATTGCTGCCAGTATTCAAAAGCTGTTAAGCGAAGATAACGAACTCAAGTTAGACGATGCCAGCAAGATTGTTGGCTGTTGGAAGGCATTAAGTAAAATTGGTGTAACCGATGACATAACAGACGACACCCACCCGATGACCAAAGCCGTTGCTTTTTGTCGTGACATCAAATCATCGAAAGCGATTAAAGCCTATTTCCCGCAGGTGGTTGCCGAATATATTGAACACGAACAGCTCGAAAATCCGCTGTTATGCGAAGTCGATCACGTCGATGGCAATATGAACAGCACGGAGCGCAAAAAGCATTTAGAGTGGCTCAAAATGGACACCAGCCATGAAGAAAGCGATGTCTGTCACATCCTTAGTAATGCGCGTTGCTTGTCCGAAGGGGTCGATGTTCCCAGTTTAGATGCTATTCTGTTTATGCATCCACGTAAATCACAAATTGATGTGGTGCAATCGGTTGGGCGTGTCATGCGTACCGCAGCAGGTAAAAAACGCGGCTATGTCATTTTGCCAGTCGGTATCCCAGCAGGGATGTCACCCGAAGAAGCATTAAACGATAACGAAAAATACAAAACGGTATGGCAAATCTTACAAGCCTTGCGTTCGCACGACCCCGACGGCTTGGGTGCTGCTATTAACAAAATCGAATTTGGTGCAGACGTTAGCAGTAAAATCGAAGTCATTGCCGTTACTAATAGCCTACCCAATGCCACAGCAACAAAAACCGACAAACCTAATATTGGCGGCGGTAAAGGTGGTTCTGGTAAAGGAGATGGTGATGACTCAGAAAACCCAACAGGCAACGGTACAACCACATCAACAACGACCCAAGGCAATTTAGACTTCCCCATTACCGAAATTGAACGCGCTATTTACGCTAAAATCGTTAAAAAGGTTGGTAATCGTCAGCATTGGGAAGAATGGGCAGGCGATATTGCCAAAATTGCTAACACCCACATCACCCGTATTACTGCTATTTTGGATAACCCAGACAACACGACCGAAATTACGGCATTTAACGGCTTTTTAGCGGAGATTCGCGACGACCTCAATGACAGCATTAGCGAAGGCGAAGCGATTGAGATGTTGGCACAGCATATCATTACCAAACCTGTCTTTGATGCCTTGTTTGAAGGGTATAGCTTTGCCGAACATAACCCCGTTTCTAAGGCAATGGAATCGGTATTAACGGCACTGAATGAACACAATCTACAAAAAGAAGCCGAAACCCTCGATAAATTCTACGCCAGTGTTCGTACCCGTGCCGCTGGTATTAACAATGCCGCTGGTAAGCAAAAGATTGTCGTTGAGCTTTACGACAAGTTTTTCCGTAATGCCTTCCCCAAAATGACTGAACGCCTTGGTATCGTTTACACCCCTGTTGAAGTGGTGGACTTTATCATTCATAGCGTCAATGACCTATTACAAAGCGAATTTAACCAAACTTTGGGTAGCGATAACGTCCATATCCTCGACCCTTTCACAGGTACAGGCACATTTATCACGCGCTTGCTGCAAAGTGGGCTGATTAGCAAAGACGACCTACCTAATAAATACGCCAGTCAAATTCATGCTAACGAAATTGTGCTACTCGCTTACTACATTGCCGCCATTAACATCGAATCGGTGTATCACGACATCACAGGACACGACTACACTCCTTTTAACGGCATTTGCTTAACAGACACTTTCCAAATGCACGAAAAAGATGATCTTGTCAGTGAGTTGTTTGTCGATAACAGTGCCCGACGCATGAAGCAAAAAGAGCTGGATATTCGGGTCATTATTGGCAATCCACCCTATTCGGCAGGTCAAACCAGTGCTAATGATAATAATGAGAATGTGTCATATCCTACTTTAGATGCAAGAATCAAAGAGACCTACGCCAAACACAGCGGAGCTACATCTACTAAAAACTTGATCGACAGCTACATTCGCGCCATTCGGTGGGCATCCGACCGTATTGGTGATAGTGGCGTGATTGGCTTTGTTACCAATGCAGGTTTTATTGAATCGCAAAGTGCCGATGGCTTGCGCAAGTGCTTAAAAGATGAATTTAGCAGTATTTACATCTTCCATTTACGTGGCAATCAACGTACATCGGGCGAATTATCGCGTAAAGAAGGTGGCAAGATTTTTGGTAGTGG
>DZAT01000009.1:9494-22106 GCA_022736205.1 Thiomicrospira cyclica | reverse complement strand
CTCTACCTCTACGAGCAAACCACCCAAGAACAATCCCAAAGCAGTACCGATGATATGTTTGCCGAAGCTAAGCCAGTGGTCGAAGGCTACACCCGAAAAGATGCTATTACAGATGCAGGGTTAAAACACTTTACCGATGTTTACCCAACGGAAAGCATCAGCAAAGAAGACCTGTTTTACTATGTTTACGGCTTGCTACACTCGCCCGATTACCGCACCAAGTATGCCGATAACCTGAGCAAAGAATTACCACGCATCCCCAAGGTTGCCACGGCTGCCGATTTTTGGGCATTCAGCAAAGCGGGGCGCTCATTAGCCGACTTGCATATCAACTACGAAACGCAAACCATGTACCCCGTGGAATATGTCGGTGGTGGCTTGTTACTCGACACCTTGGAAGCCAAGGATTACCGTGTTGAAAAAATGAAGTTTGCTAAGTCATCGAGCAAAGCCGCTGGCAAGGATGACAAAACCAGCATCATCTATAATAGCAAAATCACCATCACGGGCATCCCATTAGAAGCATACAACTATGTCGTCAACGGCAAACCAGCGATTGAATGGGTGATGGAACGCTATGGTGTCAGTACCCACAAAGACAGCAAAATCGAGAATGATGCTAATGCGTGGGGACTTGAGACCGCTAATAATCCACGTTATCCGCTTGAATTGCTGCTACGAGTGATTACCGTGAGTTTGGAGACGATAAAAGTTGTGAATGGGTTGCCGAGATTATGAATAAATTTACTTTATAGTCTTGAATAAATAAAATTTCACTCGTATAATCAAAATGAGGATAAAAGCACTATATGTTGTGCTTTTTGGTTTTGGCATACAAGATGTGTTTACACAACGCAAATTGAATGTTTTTTGATGAGCCATTAAATTTCTTAAAAGGAGAACGAACATGGCAACCAATACTGGTAAAGACCACCGCATCGGTTCGGTAAAAGACAGAACTCAAGTCCACAATCCACACAACGATACTTATATCAAGCGTGATACGGATACAGGGCGTTTTATGGATGTTAAATCTGATGGTAAACCATTTAAGGGTGTTGCTAAAGAAGTCGATAAGCGTCGCACGTAATCAAGCACACAGAATGCCCAGAAATGGGCATTTTAAATTAAGAAAAGAACAATGCTCATGACAGATAACAACACACAAGAACAAAAAGACATTGCCTTTCATGAGGCAAGTGTTAATGCTTGGTATTTAAGTAGCCTAGAAAGAGATAAAAGTATTCTAACTTTGTCTGCTGGTGGTATTGGTTTATTGATTACCTTGCTAACAACAATTGGCTTAAAATCAGCTTGGGCATTAGCATGGTATGTGGTTGCAATTGTCGCTTTTGTTGTCGCAATCATAGGTGTATTGTATGTTTTTAGCAAAAATAAAGACTACATTGAGAAAATGTTAAACAATGATTCTTTAGAGAAAGACCCTTTGCCGATAGCTGATAAAGTGGTTTATTTTTCTTTTATTATCGGCGTTGTCGCAACTGCTATTATTGGCATAGTCACAGCGTTCATTTCAGTATTGCACATTAAAGGGTAATTGTATGTCCGCAACTAAAGAAACAGGCACGCGCAACACAACATCAAGCGCAGAAACAAGTCTGGCTAAAAATAGTTTTGATGGTGCAACGCGTTTAAGAGGTGGCTCTTCAGAACAAAAACCTCAAGAACAAAAACCAACTACTTCGCAGGGTAAATAGAAATGATTCAGGTCATTAAAGGCAAGTAAGTAACCATTTTGCGCGTAAATAACCATGACATAATTTTCCAAAAGGACGCTTAATCCCGCTCGATAAACTCAATGGCATAACCATCTGGATCCTTGCAAAACGCAATCCATGTGGTGCCACCATGCAATGCAGGACCATATATAATCGTCCCGCCCGCTTGCTCAATCGCTGCGCAAGTTACTTTAATGTCAGCGACACCAATGGCGATATGCCCGTAACCCTTACCCAAATCATAGCTTTCGACACCCCAGTTGTGCGTTAGCTCAATGACCGCAGTATCCGCTTCACTGCCATATCCTAAGAAAGCCAACGTGTACTTCCCATCGGGATAATCCTTACGGCGCAACAACGTCATGCCTAACACATCCGTATAAAAGGCAACCGACTTGTCTAAATCGCCAACGCGAATCATGGTATGTAAAATGCGCATACTACATTTTCCTTAGCAAACAGTTAAACAATAAAATCAATGAATGATATCAAACCACTATGTAGACGCTTACAGCCTTACATGGACTCTTCTAACCAACGTGATAACACCAGTGTACGTCCGCCGTCACGTTTAATCAACGCACCCGCTTGCCAGCGCCGTCCACCATAGTCTGCTTGCGCATGAAGTAAAAAATGTTGGGTAGCAACCGACAATTGTCGTTCATTAACCAACAAATTAACATCACTATCTTGTACGCTATTTTGTCGCAACAACTGACTGACTTGAGTAATATTCTCAAACGGCTGAGATTGCTGCCTAGTCATAATGAGCTTTGCCTGATCTTCTGTCATCCACGGTGCTAGCGCCATAATCACGGGCATTTTAGCCGTGTTGATATTAACAGGAAAGTCTTGCGGCAAAGCAATCAAATAAGGCGTTAATCGTTGTAAGATGATGGGCGAAACGCCCTGCACCGCTTGCAACTCCTCGACCGCCACAATCGGCTGATTGGCAGCACGACGTGCGGGCTGCATACTCAAATAGGTAGCGGTTTCTGCGCCGCCTGTGCTGGGAATGTCGTCGCTATCAACCCAATCAGCAACGGCTGACCAAAAAGAACATTCTAACGTTAACACCTGACATAAGCGATTAAACTGATCTAAAACTTGCGCACGCTGTACGGGGTCGGGATTGGCTAAACGATTAACATTTAAGCGTCCCTGAGCATCATCCAACCAACCACCAATGGTGCCGCCATCAAAAGGGATCGGTGGCATGGGTTGCGCCCATAACTCTTGCAATGAATCGGTTTGTGACTGTTGCGCATCGAATTTTAAGGCAGACTTAACCCAATCTTGAGTACTAATCAGTACCGCCCACGCCTGAAGCTGTGCTTGCGATGCTTGTGCTCGTACCAACGCCATGCGTTGTGTTTGCCACAGTGGATAAAGCAGCGCTGATAAGGTAGTGATAACCATGAGCACCATAAGTAGTGCAACACCTCGTTGTTTTTTGCGCACAAAACTCATGGCATTACCTCAACGGCTGGAAACCACAGGCGAAACTGCTCTTGATTGTTGTGCCATAAAACGACTTCGACTTGACGCGGCAACGCCGTTGCATCAACCCCACCTGCCACTGGCCACTGTGCTTGCCAAATACCTTGAGCGTCTTGCCAACGCACTTGCATGCTATCAATCGGCGTAAGCACCAACTGACGAACAGGCTCGGTCGCAGGCGCTCGGTCTAACACAGGATAACGCCAACGCCACAGGCTGCCATCGACAACCCCATAACCAAAACGCACAATCCCTGCCCCATCAATCGACTTTTCGAAACGACTGCACTCAAAACCGCCTTCGGGTAGGCTCATACAAGCGGGTAACTTTCCACCGTAGGCATCGCTAATCGAGCGTGGTGCCAACTGCAATAAGTCGTTCATTAGCAAAGATTGAAAACGCAATTTTGCACTACCAGCATCCATTTCCGACAACAGCTTTTGCTGCCATTGCGATACCTGTCCCATGCCCATTGCCAGTACCACGCCCAGAATAGAGAGCACCAACAAAGAAACCAAGACTTCGACAAGGGTAAACCCTTGTTGACGACTCATTGATTCACCACCAATGCCGACAACTGCACACTGCGTGCTTGTTTATCGTCGCTAGGCTGGACACGAATAGAAACCTGTCGAGTATCGGGAAAGCCTGTATCGCTGAAGGTGGTAAAAACAGCCCAATCTTGATTCGCTTGTGTCACTGTTATTTTTTCTTCGCTGGAACCAAGTGAACGCACAGCCAACCATTGCTGCCAAGCCACTTGCTGTGCGCGTGCTTGTTCATTAAGAGCTGTTTGTGTCTGCACAATCACCCCCATGCCATGCAACATGGCAGCCAGCGCAATGGCGACCACCATTACCGCAATTAGGGTTTCGAGCAAACTAAAGCCCCGTTGCTTGTGCATATCGACCATCCCCCTGCCAACTGAGCGTAACGCGACCCAACCCTTCTCGACTTAATTGCAGTTGACCCGCTGTTTGTTCGCCATCGGGACGACATAACCACGCAATGGGTTCATCTTTTCTACTGCTAACAGGCTGTAAACTCGGCTTTGCCGTCCAACCAGCCACTAAAGGTAAAGGTTCAACATCGCTCACTGGCAACCAATCACGACCAGTATAAACTTGCATAACCAGTTGATTGTTTTGCCACAACAAGCGATGTGTTTGCACCGTCTGAGCCGATAAGTCGCAGCTTAGACTGAGCAATGCCTGTGCTTGATTCAGCCAATCTCGTCCCTGACGTTGCTGATCGGGCTGCATCATCGGCAACACAGCCGCCCAAACCAGCGCAATAATAACAAGAACGACCAGCAGTTCAATCAGCGTGAAGCCGCGTTGATTCACTTCTATTGCTTCAGCCAATTACCAATATCGGCATTGTAGCCATCACCACCAGCAACACCATCGGCACCGTAAGAAAAGACATCAACCTCGCCATGCTCACCAGGGCTTAGGTATAGGTAAGCATTACCCCAAGGATCTTCGGGCAAATTTTCGAGATAACCTTTCGGGTTGTAGTTACGTGGTTTTGGATTGCCTTCTGGCTTTTTGCTTAAGGCTTCTAAGCCCTGATCGGTGCTGGGATAAGCAAAGTTATCGAGCTTATACAATTTAAGTGCATTTTCTAACGAACGAATATCTTGCTGCGCTTTCACTACCCGCGCCTGCTCGGGTCTGTCCATAATTTGTGGCACAACAAAAGTCGCTAATAGTGCCAAAATCACCACCACAACCATTAATTCAATTAAGGTAAAACCTGACTGTCTACGCATTTATTGTCCTCAATGTCCATTGTTGTTTGAATGATTATGATAACATATTTAAAGTGCTCTTATCATACGCTACGGTTGAGCGCTTACAAACAATCCTCACTTCAGCTACAATATCTTTTATGAATACAAAACTTAATACCGCTCTTACCCCGCAACAGATTGTTAACGAACTGGATGCGCATATCGTCGGTCAGGCCGCTGCCAAGCGTGCTGTGGCTATTGCTTTACGTAACCGTTGGCGCAGAATGCAAGTTACTGCCGACTTAGTCACTGAAATTACGCCAAAAAACATTTTAATGATTGGCCCAACAGGTGTCGGTAAAACCGAAATCGCCCGTCGTTTGGCAAAGCTAGCAGATGCGCCTTTCATTAAAATTGAAGCGACTAAGTTTACCGAAGTGGGTTATGTCGGACGTGATGTCGAAAGCATCATCAAAGATTTACTCGACAACTCTGTCAAGATGTTGCGCGCACGCGCCATCGAAAGCGCAAAAGGCAAAGCTGAACACGCCGCCGAAGAGCGCATTTTAGATGCCCTTCTACCTGCAGCGCGTGATACGGATCCAGATGAACACTTTCAAGCAACCCGCGAAAAGTTCCGTCAACGCTTGCGCGACGGCAAACTCGATACGACTGAAATTGATATTGATCTAGCAGCCCCTAAGGCACGCATGGAAATTTTAGGTCCTTCTGGCATGGAAGAGCTGACCAGCCACTTACAAGAAATGTTTGAAGGCGCAACCAAAGATAAAAAAACAACACAACGCACACCCGTTGCCCAAGCCTACAAGCAGCTTGTCGAAGAAGAGGCAGCCCGTTTGGTTAACGAAGAAGAGATTCGTCGCCAAGCCGTCGACAAAGTAGAACAGCAAGGCATTGTCTTTATCGATGAAATTGATAAAGTCTGTGCTCGTGAAGGCGGACGCGGTGGCGCAGATGTTTCTCGTGAAGGTGTGCAACGTGATTTGTTGCCGCTCATCGAAGGCACAACCGTATCGACGAAATATGGCATGATAAAAACAGATTACATTCTGTTTATCTGTTCAGGTGCGTTCCATCTATCGAAGCCATCCGACTTAATTGCCGAGTTGCAGGGTCGCCTGCCCATTCGCGTTGAATTAACGGCATTGTCGGTCGATGACTTTGTGCGCATTTTAACCGAACCTAAAGCGGCTTTAACGCGTCAAGCAGAAGCCTTATTGGCAACGGAAGGCATTAACATTCAGTTTACCGACTGCGGTGTACGCTCTATTGCCGAGTTTGCACATCAAGTGAATGAGCAAAATGAAAACATCGGTGCGCGTCGCTTACATACCGTGATGGAAAAAGTGCTCGAAGATCTCTCGTTCCAAGCGGAAGCCGTTGCCGAAACGGTTGCCATTGATCGTGCTTATGTCGAAAGTCGCTTAGAAAGCATTGTCGCCAAAGCGGACTTGACGCAGTACATTCTCTAAGGAGCACAACATGGCGAAGCAGATTGATTTCGGATTCCAACAAGTAGACTGGGCGGAAAAAGCACAACGTGTCAAAGGTGTGTTCGATTCCGTCGCGCCTAAATATGATCTGATGAACGATTTAATGTCGGGCGGCATCCATCGTCTATGGAAGCGTCACGCTATCGACACCTTAGGCTTGTTGCCACACCATCAGGTGCTAGATTTGGCGAGCGGAACCTGTGACTTAGGCTTGCGCATGGCACCAATGCTCAATGCTCATGGTAATATTACCTTGTCGGACATCAACGAATCCATGCTCAGTATTGGGCGCAACCGCATGATTGATGCAGGACATCTACGTGCCGAATTTGTGGTGAGCGACGCACAAGCACTCCCTTTTGCCGACAATAGCTTTGACCGCATTACCATGGCATTTGGCTTACGCAACGTCACTGACAAACAGCAAGCATTAAACGAACTGCATCGCGTGCTCAAACCCAATGGTATGCTCATGGTGGTCGAGTTCTCTAAGGTAACTGATCCGCTGCTAGCCAAGGGTTACGACTGGTACTCATTCAATATTTTGCCGCAATTGGGAGAGCTTGTTGCCAATGATAAAGAAAGTTATCAGTACCTTGCCGAAAGCATCCGTATGCACCCCGATCAGGAAACCCTAGCGGACATGTTCCGCACGGCAGGTATGACGCGCGTCAGCTACGAAAACCTCACTGTGGGTGTCGTTGCCATTCACAAAGGCTGGAAAACTGCATGATGCCGCCACTCTTATCGTCAGCAGCCAATGCCCTGTTGGAAACCAAAGTCCGAGCTGTTTTTCAGCTCGATCCTTTTTGGCGCGAACACCTAGCCAAACTCGACGGACTACGTTTAAAACTCATTTTTACCGATACAGGCTTTAAGCGTGTTGTTCAATTCGGCCCGAGCAACCTATATCTTGCTGCACCTTTTGGCGAAGCCGATGTCACGCTAACAACACAAACCCTGCATTTACCAAAACTGCTCGACGAACAACAAACGACCCAAGCGCTTAACGACGGTTACTTTTATGTGCAAGGTGACGAAGCCGCTTTTACAAAAATAACGACTCTATTACGTCAGTTTGATCTTGATTGGGAAGGAAAACTTGCCGAAGCCGTACCCGATTTTGCCGCCTTCCAACTGCGTGCGACAACAGAACTGGCTGTTAAGGATATGCTGCATGGCTTGCAAGGACTCAAAGAAAGCTATGCCTTCTGGCGCGATAACGAGTTTCACCGCTCATCACCTCGATCATAGGCGGAAATAGTCAGTGCTCAGTTTTTTTAAGCATATCGGACGCATGGTTACGATCCATCGCACCCTACACAAATTCGGACTCGATCAGCAACTCTTTGCTGACACAAAAATCGCTCCCCTGTTATGGCTGCAACCGCTCGCCCCTTGGACGTGGCAAACACGACACAAAGGTAGTCGTGGCGAGTGCATTCGCCTTGCCTTAGAAGCGCTAGGACCGATTTTCATTAAGTTCGGACAAGCTTTATCAACACGCTTAGATTTATTGCCGCCCGATATTTCTGAAGAGCTCATTAAGCTACAAGACAATGTGCCGCCGTTTGACTCGCGTTTGGCGATGGATATTATCGAAACTCAGCTCAACAAACCCATTAGCGAGCTTTACAATCATTTTGACAGCACACCGCTTGCTTCAGCTTCGATTGCCCAAGTACACACGGCGCAACTTAAAGATGGCACCGATGTGGTGGTTAAGGTAGTGCGTCCCGACATTTTGCCCGTCATTAAGCTCGACATTGGCATTTTACGCACCCTTGCGAATATCACCGAAGCCCTTGTCCCCTTCACCCGACGACTCCATCCAATCGAAGTGGTGAGTGAGTTTGAAAAAACCATTTTGGACGAACTCGATTTAATGCGCGAAGCCGCTAATGCTGCACTGCTACGTCGTAACTTTGACGGCTCTAGCCTACTCTACGTTCCTGATATTTACTGGTCACACACCGCACCACAAGTCATGACAATGGAGCGTATCTATGGTACGCCTGTATCAGACTTAGAGACTTTGCGTGCTCAAGGTGTCAGCATCGAAAAGCTGTCTGAGGATGGCGTGATTATCTTCTTCACGCAGGTATTCAAACACAACTTCTTTCATGCCGACATGCACCCTGGTAATATTTTTGTGCTACCCGATGGACGCTATGCTGCCATCGACTTTGGCATTATGGGCACACTGACACCCGAAGATCAGCGCTATTTAGCCGAGAACTTTTTAGCCTTCTTTAATCGTGATTACTGGCGCGTGGCACAGCTCCATATCGACTCTGGCTGGGTTGGTGCAGATACGCGTGTGAACGAGCTAGAAGCAGCCATTCGCTCTGTCTGTGATCCTATCTTTGACCGTCCACTGAAAGATATTTCTTTTGGTTTGGTACTGTTACGCCTGTTCCAAGTGGCACGTCGTTTCAAGATGGAAATTCAGCCACAACTGGTATTACTGCAAAAGACCTTGCTCAATATTGAAGGCTTAGGTCGTCAGTTAAACGACGAATTAGACCTATGGAAAACCGCAAAACCCTTTTTGCAAGACTGGATGAACGAACGCTTAGGTCCGAAAGGCTTCATTAAAAACGTGAAAGCACAACTGCCCTATTTGCTCGAAAACTTGCCACACCTGCCAGTTCAACATCAGCAAATGATTAAAGCGATGAATGAACATCTACCCGCTCAGTCGGCATTATTAACACGCTTAATTAACGAACAGCAGAATAATCGTCGTGGACAACAACGTATCGCACTTGGGTTATCGTTGGTGTTAATGGGCTTATTTTTACCCGAGTTAATGTTACTAGAAAGCTGGGTACGCATTGCACTGCTTACAACAGGATTGGTTCTGTTAATCATTGGCAATTAAAAGTGCATTTACCCGTATAGGTGATTTTCTTAATCTCGCTTTTTTGAATTTGCCTCTAGACAAACAGGCTGCATGCATGATTAAATCAAACTTAGCGGCAAACACAGCTGTTATAAAGTCGAATAACAAGGAGAATATAACCATGCAAGTGAAAATTACTGGACACCATGTTGAGGTGACCGAAGCGCTGCGTACTCACTGTGAAGAAAAAATGGCTAAAGTCAAAAACCATTTTGACCAAGCTATTAATGTTAATATCACACTAGAAGTTGACAATAAAGTTCAGAAAGCCAGTGCTAACCTACATGCGAGCGGTCATGACTTCCACGCTGAGGCATCTGAATCAGATATGTATGTTGCTATCGACATGATGACCGACAAACTTGATCGCCAAGTCCTCAAGCACAAAGAAAAATTAAAAGCGCATTAATTGCACATTGACCCCGCCCTTAAGCGGGGTTTTTAACATAAACGTGATCGGAGTTATTAAATGGATTTCCCCAGTTTCTCACTTCTCGGTGCGCACGACAGCACAACTTCTATTGTGTTTAAAGGTCACTACATTAATATTCATACCGAGTCAAAAGACACCGTAGAAAACGCCATTATCCCTTATAGCAGTATCTGCTCGGTAGATGAAGAACATTTACGCGATGGCATGTCACAATTAAGACGCATTAATATTCATTTACTCTGTGGCCGTACACGCACCGTTGAAACAAACAACACAGCTGACGCTGAGCAAATTTTATTGCATCTTCTACGCAATACCATGCAACCAAGAAACAATAACCACACACCAGTAGCCTAAAAAACCCCTCAAACGGCGGCTTCGGAAAGCTCAGTGCAAACGGATGATTTAACCTTTCTAGCGGGTCAGCAACCAATCCATTTCTTGTTGTGTAAATCCCGCTTCTAAGCGCGCTTCTATATTAAACGGTCCCTTGATATCACCACGCAAATAGGTTTCAATCAGCGATTTAAAGGTATCAAAGCGATTTAAACCGCGCTGTTGACACAAATAAGCAAACCAGTGCGTACCGACAGCAACATGTCCGACTTCATCACGCAGTAAAATATGCAACACCTCAACCGCACGAACCTCACAAACCGCACGCAACTTTTTAATCATGTGTGGTGTAACGTCTAACCCCCTTGCCTCTAGGGTTCTGGGCACTAAAGCCATGCGAACCAACACATCAAACGCTGTATCTGCTGTGGTTTCCCATAACCCGTTATGCGCAGGAAAGTCACCATAGTCATAACCAAAACGACTTAACTGCTCACGTACCAATTGAAAATGATAGGCTTCTTCTGCAGCAACACCTAACCAGTCATCGATAAAAGCTTTGGGCATTTCCTGAAAACGATAAACAGCATCTAAAGCTAAATTAATCGCATTGAATTCAATATGGGCAATAGCATGTAATAAACTCGCTCGACCTTCTTGGCTACCAAGACCTCGAGACTTAAGCTGCTTAGGATGCACTAGCTCTGGCTTAGTCGGATGACCCGCCTGAGCGATCTCGACAACGGGCACCGCAATCATTGCCAGACGCCCTTCACGCCAGTCTTCGAGCAAGGAAAATACCGCAGAAGCTTTACCATCGACATCATTCATCATTAATGCATCGTAACAACGCTGGTAAACAGATTCTTGTATGCTAATCATATCATTCACATTCCAATATCATCATATCATTCACATTCGACCCCGTATCACCAGTAGTAATGAGTGCGCCAATATCTTCTAATAAACACCCCGCATCAAAACTCGCCAAGGTATGTTCGATATCCCACCCCAATTGCTGAGCAAGCCGAATACTATCCTGATTCACCAAAGCGCCCGCATCTTCTGTTGCGCCGTCACTACCATCCGATCCCATTGCCAGCAACTGCCAAGGTGACGCATTATCGCGTAACAGCCAAGCCACCCAGATGGCAAGATGCTGCATCCGTCCGCCCCGTCCGACCTGCGCAGGCAAAACAACCACTGGCTCACCACCCCAAATCGTACACCCTGACTGACGAGATGCAGAAACAATCTCTTGTGCTAAATCTTCGACAGAACAGCATACAAACTGCGGCATCATCTTCGCGTTGGGTAAGCTTTTTGCCAATTCAGATAACAATTTCTGGTTATTTGCCAAGATAATAGAAGTCATTTTCCGTTGCTCAGAATGTCCTGCCAACAATCCCGAACCAATTGTCGCCACATCATCGCCTTGCACATCAGAAATAACCAATTGCAATATCGTACAAGATTCTGGAAACTGACTTAATAAGCGCCCACCTTTAATCTGCGATAACCGCTTTCTTTCTTGATTGATTCGCGTAATATCCCACCCCGATGCCAACCACTGACGCGTTAATCCCTGCCAGGTGTCAGCATCCATGCCGTCAGCCAATACTTCGACCAATGCAGACGCACCACCAGAAAGCAAAAATAAAACTTTTGCATGAGCAGGTAAATCGGTCACAAATTGAACCAAGGCATTGCCAGCAACAAAAGAAGCTTCGTTCGGCACAGGATGTCCCGCTTGATAACAAGAGACCTTATTGTCATTAACCCAATCATTAGCGTCGGTTTTACTCACAACCAAGCCAGATATCAGCGTCTTATGCCCTAAACGCAATGCGCCAGCAGCCATCGCGCCCGCTGCTTTACCAACAGCGATAAGATACCAAGGTTCAGTAAACCACGCAGCCTGTTCATCTGCCGAAAAGAAAGAGGCGACCAAATGGTCGCCTCGGCAAGATGCAATCGCTCGTGAGGCAGCGCTAAGCAAATTAGACATAATTGACGCTAATAATCTCGTAATCTAAATTGCCACTCGGTGCTTTTACCACAACCTCATCGCCTTCTTCTTTACCGATTAAAGCGCGCGCAATCGGAGAATTAACGGAAATTTTATTGTGCTCTAAATTCGACTCTTCATCACCAACAATTTGATAGGTAACCGTCTCATCACTTTCAACATTTAACAACTCAACCGTCGCACCAAAAATAATTTTTCCGTTCGCATGAACCTTAGAAATATCAATTACCTGAGCATTAGATAAGACATTTTCGATATGACGAATACGCGCTTCTAACAACCCCTGCTTATCACGTGCAGCGTGATATTCGGCATTTTCTTTTAAATCACCATGTGCTCTCGCTTCCGCGATTTCTTCAGCGATTAAAGGACGCTCAATATTTTTTAAGCGTGTCAACTCGGTACGCAGATGTTCGGCACC
>DZAT01000009.1:0-9394 GCA_022736205.1 Thiomicrospira cyclica | reverse complement strand
TGACGCACCGAAATAAAGACGCGACCACTTGTTGGTAGTTCAGTACCCGCCGCCAACAATCCCTTAGCAAAGGCCTGAGCAAAGTTTTCACCAATCCCCATCACTTCACCAGTTGACTTCATCTCTGGACCAAGAATCGGGTCAACGCCATTAAACTTAATGAATGGGAAAACCACTTCTTTAACCGACACATGCTCTGGGATGATTTCTTTAGTGAACCCTTGAGCTTCAAGCGTCTGACCCGCCATGACGCGAGCTGCAATTTTTGCCAAGGGATGACCAATCGCTTTTGATACAAACGGAACCGTACGCGAGGCACGAGGATTCACCTCAAGCACATAAATATCTTCGCCTTTCACCGCAAACTGCACGTTCATCAAACCACGTACTTTTAGCGCAAACGCCATCGCTTCCGTCTGACGACGAATTTCGTCTTGAATGTGCGCAGGTACCGTATAGGGTGGTAATGAACAGGCTGAGTCTCCCGAGTGAATACCCGCTTGCTCAATATGTTCCATAATCGCACCAATCACCACGCGATCACCATCACAAATGGCATCAACGTCCAATTCAATGGCATCATCTAAGAAACGATCTAACAATACAGGGGAATCATTCGATACTTGCACCGCTTCACGCATATAACGAGACAAATCTTTCTCGCCATAGACGATTTCCATTGCACGTCCACCCAACACGTAAGAAGGACGAACCACTAACGGATAGCCAATTTCTACTGCCAAAGTCAAAGCCTGCTCTGGTGTACGTGCAGTACGGTTGGCTGGCTGACGCAATCCTAACTCTTGCAATAGTTTTTGGAAACGCTCACGATCTTCTGCCAAGTCAATTGAATCTGGCGACGTACCAATAATGGGCACACCCGCCGCTTCCAACTCACGCGATAACTTTAATGGTGTCTGACCACCGTACTGTACAATCACGCCTTCTGGCTTTTCAACCGCAACCACTTCCAATACATCTTCTAGTGTTAATGGCTCGAAGTACAAGCGATCCGACGTATCGTAATCAGTCGAAACCGTTTCTGGGTTACAGTTAACCATAATGGTTTCAAAACCGTCTTCACGCAATGCCATTGCTGCATGAACACAGCAATAATCAAACTCGATACCCTGACCAATGCGGTTAGGGCCACCGCCTAAAATCATGATCTTACGCTTATCCGTTGGTGCTGCTTCACATACCTGCTCGTAAGTCGAATATAAATAAGCTGTGTTGGTTGCAAACTCAGCCGCACAGGTATCAACGCGTTTGTAAACAGGTTTAACCCCTAAGGTATGACGGAATTTACGCAGAAAATTGCTATCGGTATTTAACAGCTTTGCTAAACGCATATCCGAGAAACCTTTACGCTTCAATTTAAGCATACGCGTCGCGTCAAGTGCATCTAAGCCGCCTGTACGTACTGCCGACTCTTCACGCACCAAATCTTCAATTTGCGCCAAAAACCAAGGGTCGATAGCCGAAATATCATAAACTTCTTCAAGTGTCCAACCAAAACGGAAAGCATCGCCAACATACCACAAACGATCAGGACCTGGTGAGCGCAGCTCATGACGTAAAATGTCACGAATTTCTTTTTCGTCCATCGCGATTAGGTTTAGCATGCAATCCAAACCTGTACGACCTGTTTCTAATCCACGAATGGCTTTTTGCAGCGATTCTTGGAAGGTACGTCCCATTGCCATCACTTCACCAACCGACTTCATCTGTGTCGATAAACGAGCTTCTGCTTGAGGGAACTTCTCGAAAGTAAAACGCGGAATCTTCGTGACCACATAGTCAATCGAAGGTTCAAACGATGCAGGCGTTAAACCGCCAGTAATATCGTTCGTCAATTCATCAAGCGTGTAACCCACTGCCAACTTAGCAGCGACCTTGGCAATCGGGAAACCCGTTGCTTTAGAAGCCAAGGCAGACGAACGCGATACACGCGGATTCATTTCGATAACAATCATGCGACCATCTTTTGGATTAATCGCGAACTGAACGTTAGAACCCCCTGTCTCAACACCAATCTCACGTAGTACCGCAATCGAAGCGTTACGCATGATTTGATATTCTTTATCAGTTAAGGTTTGTGCTGGCGCAACGGTAATTGAATCGCCCGTATGTACCCCCATCGGATCGAAGTTTTCGATGGCACAAACGATGATACAATTATCTTTAGTATCTCTTACCACTTCCATCTCGAACTCTTTCCAGCCCAAAATAGATTCTTCAATCAACAATTCTGTTGTCGGTGACATGTACAAGCCGTGCTTACAGATTTGCTCAAACTCATCTTTATTGTAAGCGATACCACCGCCTGTGCCACCCAAGGTAAACGAAGGACGAATCACAGTCGGGAAACCAACGCGCTGTTGAATTGCCCAAGCTTCTTCTAAGTTATGCGCAACACCAGACTCTGGCACATCCAAACCAATTTTCACCATCGCTTGACGGAACTTTTCGCGATCTTCACCCTTATCAATCGCTTCTGGTTTTGCGCCAATCAGCTCGACATTGTACTTTTCAAGCACACCGTGATGCCACAAGTCTAACGAACAATTGAGTGCGGTTTGTCCGCCCATTGTCGGTAACAAGGCATCAGGACGTTCTTTTTCGATAATACGTTCGACTGTTTGCCAATTAATCGGCTCAATGTAGGTGGCATCTGCCATATCAGGATCGGTCATAATGGTTGCTGGGTTAGAGTTAACCAAAATAACGCGATAACCTTCTTCGCGTAGCGCTTTACAGGCTTGCGCACCCGAGTAGTCAAACTCGCAAGCTTGACCGATCACAATGGGACCCGCACCGATAATCAAAATACTTTTTATGTCTGTTCTCTTAGGCATCGTCTTTTTCCTTGTTCTCTTTTAGCTTAGGCGCGGCGTGCAGCCATGTTGGCGATGAATTCATCAAACAGGTAAGCTAAATCATGCGGACCTGGGCTGGCTTCTGGGTGACCTTGAAAGCTAAAAAATGGCTTATCAACAAAACGAATTCCTTGGTTAGAACCGTCAAAAAGCGAGCGATGTGTTGCCTCAACGCCGACAGGCAATGTCGATTCATCCACTGCGAAACCGTGGTTTTGTGCCGTGATCAAAACCTTACCTGTACGTGTGTCTTGTACAGGATGATTACCACCATGATGACCAAACTTCATTTTGAGTGTTTTAGCACCAGAAGCTAAGGCAAGCAATTGATGCCCTAAACAAATACCATAAATCGGTGTATCACCCTGAATCAATTCACTAATCGCTGTAATCGCATAACCACAAGCGGCGGGATCACCTGGACCATTCGACAAGAAAAATCCATCAGGATTCATTGCCTTAACCACAGCAGCTGAGGTATCTGCTGGTACAATGGTCAAACGGCATCCACGTTGCGTTAGCATACGCAAAATATTGGTTTTAACGCCATAATCGAAAGCTACGACGTGATAGGGAAGATCCGCCTCGGCTTTCGTAGCAAACCCTTCACCCAAAGCCCACTCACCTTCGCGGAAGGTGTAGGTTTCTTGGGTGGTAACTTCGATTGCTAAATCCATACCATTAAGACCAGCAAACGCCTGTGCTTTCGCAACCGCAGCAGCGGCATCGATATTGTCTCCTGCGACAATCACGCCATTTTGTGCACCTTTTTCGCGTAACACACGGGTTAACTGACGGGTATCAATATCGCTAATAGCCACAACATTTTGTTCTACTAAATAATCAGGCAACGACTGAGTCGCGCGGAAGTTAGAGTGCAATAGTGGCAAGTCACGGATAATTAAACCACTCGCCATCACGCCTTTGCTTTCAGAATCTTCTGGCGTGACACCTACATTACCAATATGAGGATAGGTAAGGGTTACCAACTGACGAAAATATGACGGATCCGTCAGAATTTCTTGATACCCTGTCATCGAGGTGTTAAAAACAACCTCTCCCACTGTCTCTCCTGTTGCGCCAATCGACTCGCCCCAGAACAGACTGCCATCTTGCAATGCCAGTAATGCTTTCATCTTGCCCACTTCCCTATCTCGTTAACCTGATTGCCTTTTACACCTACGCGGATACAAAAAAACGGAGAAGGCAAAAACCGCTCCGTTTTTAGTGTCGACTGTTATTATGTTGTGCTCGTTGTCATTAACACGTCTTTTCGCTCCGCAAATTTGTCTAATAATACCTTAAATGCAAGTAAAATGTCTATGAAATTATCGCGCGAGAATCGCGGCAACAAAGCGAGATGTCCGTGCAACAGGTTTGTAAAACCGTCGTGAGCAGACAAGATTGCTAGGCGCAAGACTCGCAGACGCGAGGAATGTACATCAGTACATGACGACGCGCGAGAATCGCGGCAACAAAGCAAGATGTCTGTGCAACAGGTTTTAACCGTCTTGTGTAATCTTGGTAATTAACACCTTCAACACATCTTCAGCTTTGTCATTATCAATCTGACACGTACCCGCCGCATTATGACCACCGCCACCATATCCCAACATCAACTCACCAACATGCGTGTTGCTGCTACGGTTAACGATCGACTTACCCGTTGCAAACACCGTATTTTGGTTCTTAAAGCCCCACAAAACGTGAATCGAGATATTACAGTCAGGATTAAGCGCATAAATCATAAAACGATTACCAGCAAAAATGGTTTCTTCGTTACGCAAATCAAGCACAATCAAATTACCATAGACAGTCGAACAGCGCTGCAATTGATCTTTGAATTTTGGCGCATGTTCAAAGTACAAATCAGAACGTTCTTTCACATCGGGCAAAGCTAAAATTTCATTAATGTCGTGATTGCGACAGTAATCAATCAAATCCATCATCAACTGATAGTTAGAAACACGGAACTCTCTAAAGCGACCTAAACCTGTACGCGAATCCATCAGGTAGTTCAGCAACACCCAACCCGTCGGGTTCAGAATTTCGTCTAAGGTAAACTGAGCCGAATCCGCCTTATCGACAGCAACCATCATGTCGTGCCACGATGCTGGGAAAACTGACTCGCCACCATAATAATCGTATACCACTCGAGCGGCAGAAGGCGCATCGGGATGGATAATATGATTATCGGCACGAACCGCATTACGCAAGGTTTCGCTTTCGTGATGGTCAAAAACCATTTTCGCACCTGCAACGTACGGCAAATTAGTCGTGATATCACGATCCGTCACTTCAATCTTACCATCCTGCATATCTTTGGGATGCACGAACACAATGTCATCAATTAAATCGAGGTGTTTTAATAAAACCGCACAAACCAAACCATCAAAATCGCTGCGTGTAATCAAACGACACTTATCACTCATAACCAACTCCATACTAGGAAAAATCTAAAAATACGGCTTGTGCCTTTTTTCAGACATGACAGACTCTCAATTGTTCTGATTTTACACGAAACTTATTACATAGCGTCAACTTTACAATAGAGTTTTTCGTATACTAAGGCATTATTTCTAAAAATAGGTTTTGATTGTCGTGCAACGCAACGTCACCCTTAACATTTTGCTCATGAGCTTGCTCCTAAACGGACTGACCGCTTGCACACAATCTGTATCCGAGCATCGTCTACCGACAATCAATACGCCAGCACAGTTTTCTGGTTACGCACACTGGCACATGGTCAGCGAACCAACAACAGCAACGCCTGCTTGGTGGCAAGCCTTTAAGGACGACACACTCAATCAACTGGTTGAAACACTCACCATCAACAACGCGACACTTCAAGCTAGCGAAGCACAATACCGTGCAGCCGTTGCGACCTTAATAGGTAGCCAAGCGTCGCAAGTACCAACACTATCGGCAACCGCCAGTGCAAATAATGGCACAATAGCAACAAGTAATAGCTTTTCGAGCAGCAGCCTACCGACCAATAGCAATTACGCGCTCAATGCCAGCGTTTCTTGGGAATTGGATTTATGGGGACGTATTCGCCAAACCGTACAGAGCAACGAAGCAAAAGCTCAAGCAAGTCTTGCCGATTTATATGCCGCACGGTTAAGCAGTCAAGCGTTATTGGTTCAAAGTTATTTTCAACTGCGTAATACCGACCTGCAAATCGACATAGTCAACACCAGCATTGCTGCTTATCACCGTTTTGTACGCCTGACACAAGCGCGACAACAAGCAGGAGTCGTTTCTAGCCTAGATGTCGCGCAAGCCAAAACGCAATACCATACAACGCAAGCACAATTATTAGACTTACAAGAACAACGCGCGCGTTATCAGCACGCCATTGCCACGTTACTAGGACAAGCCGCATCTGGGTTTACCATCAGCAAACGCAACGAAGACAGCGCATTGATACCTGCATTGCCTACGCTTGTGCCCTCAACCCTATTACTCAACCGACCCGACATTATTGCCAGCGAGCGCCGCGTGGCAGCGGCTAATGCTCAAATCGGGGTCGCACAAAGCGCTTTTTTTCCCACAATCAACTTGGTAGGGTCAGCGGGATACCGCAATACAGAAATCAGTAACTTGGTTAACGTCCCCAATACTATTTGGTCTCTTGGCCCTAGTCTCGCATTCAGCCTATTCGATGGCGGGTTGCGCGAAGCGAATGTAAAAATAGCCGAAGCGGGGCTTGATCAAGCAACAGCCACTTACAAACAAACCGTACTCAACGCATTTCAAGAAGTAGAAGATAACCTGAGCAGCATTGCCCTACTGCATGAAGAAGCACAGGTACAACAACAAGCGCTAGATGCCGCAATGCAAGCGCATCGTATTGCACAAAGCCAATATCGGACAGGCATTAGCAGTGCGCTGAATGTCATTAGCGCACAAACAGCAGAACTGAGCGCGCAAAGAACACAAAAAAGCATCCAGTTACGTCAGCAGTTAGCGAGCTTAGTCCTACTAAAGAACACGGGCGGTGAGTTAAGTCATCTGCCTTAGGAGACTTTTAAAAACGCAACGGATTGAAGGTCTGTCGAAAAATATACAAAAAATAAAGGAAGTAAATTCCCGTTTGCGTGGGAATGACATATTTTTAAAGATAGTTTTCTGTCAGTTCAAATAAGTGACAAGCTTGTTTCTCATTCCAATCAAATTAATTTGTTCATAATGACACTTCACACATATTGCTAATCACTAACGATTTCGTTAGACTTTTGAGTAGTTATTGGAGTCTCATCGTGCCAAAACAAGCTTGTTTTTCTACAGGGTATCAGCCTCATCGTTACCAGAAGCGCATATTATTAGCCGTTATTGGGCTAACGCCACAAGTCATCACCGAAACCATTTACGCACTTGCGCACCTAAGTAGCCCTTTTTATCCGACTGAATTGCACATTATCACCACACAAGAAGGCTTTTCGAGAATTCGTTTAACACTACTGGGCGACAACCCTGCTTGGTTAGCACGGCTAAAAAAAGACTATTCCTTAGCTAATATCAGTTTCGATGAGTCTCGTATTCATGTGTTAGCCGACGAACAGGGGGTCGTTTTAGATGATATTCGTACCGATGCTGACAATGAATGTCTTGCCGACACCATCACGCGCACCATTGCACAACTCACTCAAGATAATGACTGTGCTCTGCATGTGTCGCTGGCAGGTGGCCGCAAGACCATGGGCTATTACGCAGGTTATGCCTTGTCCTTATTCGCTCGCCCACAAGATCGATTATCTCATGTATTAGTGTCTTCGCCTTTCGAGTCGCATCCCGACTTTTATTACCCTACACCTTACCGTAATGTCATTTATACACGCGACCAAAAACCGCTCGATACCCAAGAAGCGCAAGTGTCTTTGGCGCAAATTCCTTTTGTAAGACTTCGCCACGAATTGCCAAGCGAGCTGCTAGCGGGAAAGCTGACTTTTTCACAAACCGTTGAAAAAGCACAAGGCGCTCTCGCACCAGCGCAACTCGTCTACAACAAAACAGATAAAACCATCCATGCTGGCAATAGTCTTATTAAGTTATCGCCAATTTTAATGGCGTTTTACTGGTTATTTCTTGATGACTGCATTAAGGAAGGTGATGGCATTCATTACAACCAATCAGATACCATCACGCAAGACTTTTTACGTCAGTATGCCCGACTGGTGGGTGTTCATAGTGGCGACTATGTCAATAGCGAAAAAGTCCTCAAGCGCAATGGTATCGATAAAGATTATTTCGATGAAAAACGATCTCGCATCAAGAAAGCATTCGAAATGGCACTGGGTAAGGAGGCGGCTAAAACTTACTTACCCGTTGCCAATAAACGCAATCAACCCCAAAAACTGACCTTGACCGCTAGTGCCATTATTATAATAGAGGAATAACCATGCCCAGACTCCCTTTAGATAAAGTTCCTGATGGGAATACCATCTCTGCCACCTTTGAAATCATCACGCCCATGTTTTTGGGTGATGCAGATCAAAAAGCAACTGCCATTCGCCCAACTTCCATTAAAGGTGCGTTGCGCTTTTGGTGGCGGGCGATGAATGGGAATTTATCGTTGACAGAACTAGCAAAAGAAGAAGCGCGTTTATTTGGTTCTACAGATGGTGGTGGGGTTTTTAGTTTATCCGTTTCATCGCTTGGCAAGTTTCAAGCGCAAACTGACTGGCCACCAGCAGACCCTAATGCGAGCAGTAGCTATATGGGTTATGGCTTAACGGGAGACAGACAAAACCCACATCGAGAATATATTCCAGCAGGAATGTTTTTTGAGGTGGCAATTCATTTTCACAATAGCGCAACTAAAAAAGATAAAACATCTTTGCAGAGTGCATTAGAAGCTTTTGGTTTTTTTGGAAGTCTGGGCAGTCGAGCTCGTCGTGGGTTTGGTTCAATTCAACTAACTCAATGTAATGGAATAAAAGTAAACGCACTAACGAGCAAAAGCATTAAGCAATGGTTAAATAACAATCTTCCCAACAACTTAAAAAACAAAACGCAGCTTGAATACACAGCATTCAGCACCGACAGCTATTTTGCCCTTCCCGATAGTATTAACGAAAAAGATTACAAGAGCGCACATTCAAAAATAGGGAGTGCTTACAAATCGGTTCGCGCATCAATCCCCACAAAACAGCGTTCTGTCTTTGGTTTGCCTTTAAAAAATGTTAATGAAAGCCTGCGTCGAGCAAGCCCAGTTTTTTTCAAGGTAATTAAAAGTGACAAGGGAACTTTCCAAGGACTTATTTTATTTATGCCGAGTCAATTTCATCCCGATTTTTCTAGTGCTGATTTTCAGATGGTTGAACCATTATTAAAAACTATCAAAGCGGAGAAATGCGCATGAGTCACACCCACCACTTTCAATTTACCATTGGTCCTGTGCAGAGTTTTGTGGCGCAAGCACGTCGTACGCGTGACTTTTGGGCTGGTTCGTTTGTTTTATCGTGGCTGACAGGCGTTGCCATGAATGCAACCATTGCTCAAGGTGGCGAATT
>DZAT01000111.1 GCA_022736205.1 Thiomicrospira cyclica | reverse complement strand
TGTTCGGGATACTCGTTAAAAAACGACTCAATACTAATTATTGGCGGAGGAGAAGTAATCCAGAAACCATTGATTTTATTGGCTTTATTTAGAATATTGATTTTTTTATACACTGTTTTATACACAATTCTGAAAGTGTCCAAAAATAAGCACTGGTTAAAACTTGTCAATTATCTTAGACAGCACCACAAAAAAGCCCATCATTGCCATCATTGCAAGCATGTTGCGATTTAATGCCTTTTGTATCGTTGTCTCTATGTCCGCCTTAAATGTTGCAAAGTCTGAGCGCAAAATATCGAACTTGTTTTCTAATGCCACTACTGAAGCCGTAACCTCGTTTAGTTTGTCATCTAGATGGTTAATGTGGTTGTAGTACTGACTTTTCAGCAATAGCGTATTAATGTCATCCTGAGTTAGTCCAGTGCCACTGCTAAATTTTTCTTCTATCTCTTTTATCTTTGGCTTAATCATCTCGATAAGCATGTCATCAACTCTTGTTTTGTCCATTTTTTATCTCTTCATTTTTCAGAATATGACCCGACCTTGACCCCCGTAAACCCCAAAAAAGGGGTAAAGGTATTAATGTTCGTGTTTTGTTCGTCTATCGTGCCACATAGCGACGGCAAACATAACCAAGCCCGTAACAAGTGCCACAATCATAACCGCATAATCATCAATCATTTTTTACTGTCTAGGTACATATTGCCAAACACAGCAACTAAGCCAACCATGAAAGCAACCATTGCAATAATGCGCATTGTCTCTAAGTCCATTATAAATCCCTCAACTTTCTAATCATTCTAGTTATGCTTATTTGAAGCCATACCCAAACACCAACAAGAAACACAATCGACACAAGGGCAAGCCCCGAAACTGAATCTTGTTTATCGTAAAACACAAACCAACCCAAAAGAACGGACAATAAGCCAACAACGGTAACCCATACCGTTTTATAAAAGTTGATTCTCTCTTTTACTTCGTCAATTTCTGCCACGTCATACCCCTTTACCTAACCATGCGCCCATTATACCCCCTGACTAATGAAACATAAAGAATCATCATAATGTCATCAATCCCTCTAACAAGTCGTTGATCAAGTTGTAATTGTCGGGGCATGGTTGCACATCGTCCCATACCTCAGATACGGCTAGCCCCTTGCCAGCAAATGCCATGGCTTGAATGGTTGCCCTGTTTAGTCCGTGCCTGTCTATGAAGTCATCAATCGCTTGCTCTGTCCCCAACAATTTAGCCGCTGCTGTTTGTTGTTGCTGGTAAATATCACGATAGGCGAGACTTGACGCTTCATCATCTAATTGGCTTGCTTCTATGGCGTGCTGTTGGTGCAATATCGAATATGAACGCATGAAATACACCGCTTGCGCCTTCCAATAAACAATACCCATAACGTACGCCACTGTCTGCAATACGTCACTATGGCGCGTGAAATACCAATCATTAAGCCTATAGGTCTCTTTGGGCACTGCTGCTAATATCCGTTGTCGCTCTAAATCGTCATCATCTTGCGAGTGATTAAATGCCAATAGTGCCAACTGTTGGGGCGTTAGGTTCTCATAAATCCTACTTAGGTCTGTTGTCATTTTTTACGCTCCTTGGCTGGTTGTGTTGCCAGCTTCAATAATTCTAGGTTCTTCTGTAGCTCGCATGTCTCTAGTGCCTTGCGTAGCATGTCGAGAACATAAACCAACTTAGTGCCCTCGCTACTTTCTAGCCGTCCTGAGCGCATATCACGATATACCGCCCCCATCTCTCGCCTGATACTGTCAGCGTTGTGCAAATCAATTTTAGGAGGAGGTGAGGTGGTTATGTCACGCCCTGTATTATCAAAGGTTCGCGGCTGGTTGTTTTCTGCTGTTTCGTCCATAACATGCCCTTAATGAATCGTTGTTTGTTTCAATTCATTAAACGCCCTTGCGCGTTTGAATGTCGCCATAACACAAAAATAAAGGTTACTTATTAATTCGCCGCCTATGTCATTTTGTAGATTCTCAATTAGTTTATTGTCATCAAAAGCCGATAATGAAAAATTAGCTAAACGCTCTAATAGTTCTGAGTCGTTGCCGTTTATCATGTCAATTTCTTTAGGTTGCACTAACTTAATTATGTTACTCATTCGGTTTATTCCTTCCCTGATTTACAGGGTTTTATTTTGCAAATACGCTCAGATACACACCCTACAAAACCTACAAAAGCGCTTTTGTAGGTTCTGAGGGGTCACTTCCTAAGCGTTTTGGATGTTTTTATTCCAGCGAAACGATGTTGATGGTCGCCCGGCGGTCGCCTCTGTCATCTCGACTAGGTAGCCGTGCTCGATTAAAACAGATAGGGCTTTTTTAATTTGCTCATGTTCGGTTAGCCCCTGCCAGCCGCGCTGCTGAATATCACGCAGTTTAAACACTTGTTGTAGTTTGTCCCGTCTGTCATAAATCTTTTTGGCAATATCCTTTATTGATGACGTAAAGGAATAACCATATATTCGCTCGGCATGGCTTTTTAGATACATGCCCCACGATATGGCGCGTCTAAGACTTGTCTCATTTACCGCCTCGGCTTGCTGGTTGTCTGCCAACTCAAGAATGAGCGAAAGGCTAGGGATAAGGCTAGAATATTTTAGTAAATGGCTTTCCATAACAACATGAGTATCTTCATCCCTAGCCTCGTCTTTTATGAGCTGATACCACTGATTAAATAAAGCTTGTGCTTCTGGTGTAAACCGTAGGCAAGCAATTCTCTCTATGCCGTAATCGTCCTCATATCGTTGGTTGGGCATATCATCAAGTGCTATAAACAAGTCAAACGCTTTGTCTTTGGCTTCTTTGTTTGGGTATCGGTCAACATAGGGTAGGTTTACATTGTCGGGATATACTGCCAACTGTAACCGTTGCACAAAACCATCATCGCTAACACCATTGATTGAACCTTGCACGTAAGGGGCTAACTTGCTCGGCTGGATGCCGCCAAACATGCTCACGGTTAGGCTTTCGATATATACCGTTCCGCGCCCAATACGGTCAAAGGTAAAAGATCCACTGCCATTAAATGCCTCGAGATAAAAGGCTCTATCGCTTGCCTTGTCTTCTCTGTCTAGCCCCTTTAACCAACCTGTTATTTCATCGCGCAACATCATTACCCCATTTGGGTTTTTGTTTAAAAGTTCGCCTAGCTTCTCAATTGTACTGTCGTTAATCAGGTAACGCTTTTCACTTGGAGCATCAATTACGGCATCTCGTATTTCTTGATAATTGCGGGCTGCATCCTCTAGCGTCATCGTCTTATGTTTGCCTGCTTGCGCGTCTTTTAACGCTTTTGATGCTTCTGCCAGCATAGCCTCATTCATGATTTTATTAAGCTCATACTCTTTTTTTTGCTCATTAAATCGGTCACGCGCCATACCTGCCAATCTCTCTAATGGTGCAGTAGATTCTCTCATTGCAGGGCTTTTCATGCTGCTAGGGTTACCAATCATGCACCCCCATAAATTAGGCGTTACCTGCCAGTCATCTTGTGATTTTGGGTATATGCCTGTTAATCAGCGTGCAAAAATGACCAGTTTATAGGGTAAAACAGCGTCCAATTT
>DZAT01000049.1 GCA_022736205.1 Thiomicrospira cyclica | reverse complement strand
CATCGCCTGGTTGCATATCGATGGCAATTGACCCTAAATATGGCCAGATTTGAACACTTAAACTGACCAGATCGAACACGTTAACGAGTCGAATTTTGGGGAAATTAGTTTTCATGTAGTCGAGAAAATCATCTATTGCCGTTTGATCGGTATCTTCTTTAACCAAATAGCGACGATCTCCTGTTTCTTCGTCAACATCTGGCTTTTTCTTGAGTGCATGAACATCATTATAGCTGGTATTGAATACGATCCAATAACCTTGGCGCTGAATGTCGGTGGCAATAAATTCTTCAATGGTCGGTAATAATTGTGGCATGGTTAATCTCCTTTGTGAGTACAGAGACAATACTAACCATCGATGCGACAGTATGAGACTTAAATGATCGAACACGCTTTTGATAGGATTACAATCACACGAAGTCAGATAAAAAGCGTTCTAGGTGACAGCTCGAAACTTAACCTGCAGTAATAATCGCTTTCGCTTCCGCTAGTAAACTTTCTGATAAGCGAAAATTGACGCTTGCCAAACGATCAATCAATTGTATTGCTTCATCTTGCGTTAAGTAGCCGCGCTTTGTATTGGTGATGATCAACCCTAAGGTGCCAAAAATGATTACTTTTCGTGCTTGCGCAATGCGTCTGCCTTTCTTCTCATCAATGAGTAACGGGAGTTGTAATTGCTCTGCCAAAGCAATCGCTGCTGCTTCACCCGCATCCAGTACCAATAAATCGAGTGATACAGTAGTGGGTTGCTGACTAATTTCGAAAAAACTGGGTAATTCTACCAACTCTTTAACGGTTAATTCGTCATAAACAACCTGTGGCAAAATAACACGTTCAAATAAATTGGACAGTAAATCTAGTCGATTTAACTTCGATAAGATAATTAATGCGGTTGTATCGGAGACAATGACTTGCCTCATAGATCATCCAAAGCGGATAACTCATCGGAAAGTCGGTAATCGGTAACGGGTATGGCTAAACGATTAAGCAATATCATCGTTTCTGATTTAGACAGTTTCAATAATTCAGCCAACTTGCCCAAACTAATCATGCCCATTTCAAAAGCCTTCAGCGACAGTGATTCTCTCAACCCACCATCCAAAATATGACTATCGAAACTCACGGTGACACCCAAAGGTTGACCACGCTTAGTAATAATTGTGTAGTCTTCGTGGTCAATACTATGCACCAGCACAGCAGGATTGCGCTGAATTTCTTTCAGCCCTAATGTTTGCATAACCTTCTCCAAAGTAGTACTTTAGGGCGTATTATAACAGGAGTAGGAGGTTGACTTTTGCTATGAAGAACACTCTCGCTGATTATTTAAAGCACTATCTAAATTGATGACGAATGATTGCCCTCAACGACAATTCATTGCGCGTTATCATGGGTCTTAATCCTTACCCCTTAACACAAACCACTTGCTTGAGCGTATGCACAATCTCAACCAAATCTTTTTGTGCTTCCATCACCTTTTCAATCGATTTGTAAGCACGTGGTGATTCATCAATCACGCCTTCATCTTTACGACAAGCAACACCAGCAGTGTCTTTGACATGCTCATCAATCGTCACTAACTTTTTAGCATCCGTACGAGACATAACGCGCCCCGCACCATGACTACAGCTGCAAAAGCTGTCCTCGTTGCCTAACCCACGTACAATGAAGGATTTAGCGCCCATACTGCCAGGAATAATACCTAATTCTCCCTTACGAGCACGCACTGCACCCTTACGGGTTATCCACACATCTTTGCCGCGATGGGTTTCTTTATTGATGTAATTATGGTGGCAGTTGACTGCTTCTACATCGGCACGGAATGGCTTAGGGATCACCTCTTGAATGGCTTCAAGTGTTCTGGCCATCATAATGCTACGGTTTACTTTGGCAAAATCTTGCGCCCAAGCAACGGCTTGAACATAGTCATCAAATAAAGTGCTACCTTCGGTAATATAGGCTAGGTCTTGGTCTGGTAGATGAATATGGTGTTTCTCCATCTCTTTTTTAGCGGCAGCAATAAAGTGGTTGCCGATGGCATTACCTACCCCACGAGAACCACTGTGTAACATCACCCAAACATCTTGATTTTCATCAAGGCAGACTTCAATAAAGTGATTACCCGTACCCAAGGTACCCAAATGCGTAACATGGTTCGTCTTTTCTAGAAAAGGGTATTTTTCACAGAGCTTTTTAAACTCACTATTTAATCCTAACCAACGATCTAATACCACTTGCGGTGGATTCGTCCAAGAACCAGGATCACGATTAGAGCGATTCATGGCACGACCGACGGGGACTTTACGCTCGATATTGCTGCGAATGCCTTCTAGATTGTCGGGCAAATCACTCGCCTTTAGACTGGTTTTGGCAGCCATCATGCCACAGCCAATATCGACACCGACGGCAGCGGGAATAACCGCACCAATAGTCGGGATAACACTACCAATGGTTGACCCTGTGCCCACATGCACATCGGGCATGACTGCAATGCTATCGTAGATAAATGGCAACTTTGCCATATTAGCTAATTGACGCTTGGCTGATTCCTCGAAGGGAACGCCTTTAGTCCAAGATTTGATCGGCGCGCTACCTTCTTTTTCAATGCGTTCGAAACACTCTTTTTCATTATAATTACTCATAATTTTTACCTTTTTAATAATGATATTAACTGGCTGATAATGTTATTTATTTCAACCATGCTATGCGTTAACCAGCGCCTGAATCTGCGACAATGCCGAAAGCGCACCCGCTTTAATGACCACATCAGCATACTTGTCGGGATTTGGATTAATTTGGATCAGGGTTTGTGCATAGCGTTGTCGTAAGTTCCTTGCCTGATAGCGAATCGTCGCAATCGTATCGCCTGCACCAATCTCTACCACGACAATCTGTTTCCCTTGGATACTGACTAACCAATGGTTGTATCGCTGTTGTTGTGCACTCGTACGACTATCCAACCAATACCAATCATTAAACATCATAATATTGGGACGTAATAAATCGCCATTACGCGCCGTAGGCATAGACTCATAACTTGCTCGCAAGGTTTCCATATCGACCTCGACATGATAATTGTCAGCAGAAATCGGTTCTTCCCATGCTTCTGGCTCTAAATGATGTAAATGATGAATTGAACCATGACATTCGACAATCCGATCTTCAGCGAAGCCCGCCTTCTGGAATTGACCATCGACATTACTGGTATAAACAAAGTAACCATCTGGTTTTGATTCAGCAATGGCTTTTAACATCGCAAAGCCATCATGTGGCACAGTATTGCGGTACAAATTAAGGCGATGCCCATAAAATCCCCAAGCTAGTGTGGGACGTTTTAAGAAAGCTTCTGGATTAGCAATATCTGAAAAGCGAAGTCGATGATTTTTGAGCATCGGATAGGCCTTCCAAAAGCCTTCTTTACCACGAAAGTCGGGTAAACCGCTATCAACCCCCATTCCTGCACCAGCAAGAATGATGATGGCATCGGCATTGACTATGTCATCAGCAGCACGTTTAATTGCATCCATCATTTCAGTCGTCCTTTGTGAACCTTGTCTGAAATGTATTATGAAAAGAGATGAGACAAAATAGGTCTTATGCAAAACAATTGATCTTACGAAGACCGCTAAAAACGACAGGGAGTCTCTAATAACCTAACGGGTTGGGAGTCTGGGAGAAGAGCTGTTTTTAGAAGTCAACTTTACTTTGCTAAAATCTGTCGGTTGACGCCTTCAATCCATGCTAAGGCATCCCTAAACGCCTGCTCACGATCGAACAATACGCGCCCATCTAGTGCCGACAGCACACCATAACGGTCAAGCTGTGCTTGCACCTCACCCAATGCTAACAGCAACCAAACGCGCCCGCCCTGCTGTTGCAAGCGATAAATCAAGTCTTCCAACACCATTGCCGACGAAAAATCAATGTAAGGCACTGCACGAAAATCTAACACATATCCATCCCCTTGCATCGACAGCACACGCCGCGTTACCGAACGTGCTGCCCCAAAACTCATTGGCACATCTAAATACATAAAAACCAATCGCTGATTGGCGCGATCAAAGAAGTCTTTTTCAGCATCAGAAAACCAAACCAATGGTAATTCTGCTGTGCTTTTGCCAAGATGCAACGCATTTAACTGTAACTGTGTCATACGACCCAGCAAAACGACACTGGCCATTGCTAATCCGACCAGTACTGCCGTAATTAAATCTAACGCCATTGCGGTTAGCAGCACAGCTAACATCATACCCCGCCCTGCTTTGGGTACACTGTGCCAACGTTTGATATAAGACCAGTCAACCTGATCTAAGCCGACCTTAATCAACATACCACCCAAAACAGACAAGGGAATCATGGCAAACAAATCACTTACCAACCATGCACAAACACCAACCAATAACGCATGCAGTGCCGCAGCCCACGCATCTCGTGAACCATATGACATGGCAACGGTGGTGCGCATCGGCGCACCTGTACTCGCCATACCACCAAGCAAACCGCTTGCCATATTGCCAATACCTTGCCCGATTAATTCTCGATCGGGATCATGCTCTTGTCGGGTTAATCGTTCTGCCACGACAGAGCCAAGCAAAGAAATTAATGATGCGACAACCGCTAATGTAAAGGCAGACTGCACCAAATACGGCAGTTGCCAAACTTCTATTTGAGGAACATGCAACGTCGGCAATGAAAAATCTAACGCACCAACAATACGAACATCACCCAACCACCATTGACCTTGCGACAGCGCCATCGGCTGACTGGTCAGCAAAGAAGCCACGATGCCACCCAATACCAACACCAAAACAGGCGCAGGTAACCAACGATTGATTCTGGGCAAATACTTAGGCCAAAACAACATAATCGCTAATGCCGACAAGCCCAATATCAGCTCAGTCATCGCCGTTTGACCAAGCATTTCGGGCAAACCCATCAACACATCAAGCGGTCTGATAGCATTATCGCCACCCAATAAAAATGGCAGCTGCTCAAGCACCAACATCAGCCCAAAAGCGGTTAGCAAGCCAGAAATAACCGAATGCGGTAACAACTCTACCAAGCGCCCCCACTTCATCCAACCGAAAAATATCTGAATCAAACCAGACAACAGCACAACCAACAACACCAATGAAAAAACAACGTCGGGCTGGTAAGGATAAAAAAGCGCAAAATGTGCACTCGACAAGGCAAGCAACACAGCAACAGCACCTGTAGGACCTGAATGCTGACCTGCCGTACCACCCAATAACGCAGACAAAAAACCTGCGATCACTGCCGCATAAACACCTGCCATCGCACCCAAACCCGACGCAACCCCAAATGCCAGCGCCAAAGGCAAAGCAACCAAGGATGAGACCAATGCGCCCATGAATTGCCGTTTGATTGGCATAATCGTTAATCCTAGAAAGTATTGGATTGAATGGTAACCGTACTAGCCATTCATCATCAAGACTGTTAAACTAGTTAAAAATAAAAAAATACCGCCGGGTCAACAATAACATTACTTTATTAACGGTGGACTATGCTCGAAAACAATGCAACCTATAATCAATTTTTTGATTTATTCCAGCAACAAGACCATGCGCGACTGGCTGGTTTCGATGACTTTATGCAACGTCAAGGCGTTACGTTTAATTTATACAAAAACGATCAATTTATCGAACAAACCTTCCCGTTCGATGCCATTCCCCGTATTATTGCTGCCGACGAGTTTGCACACCTATCACGCGGACTTGAACAACGCGTTGGTGCATTAAATGCTTTCTTAAATGACATTTACGGTGAACAAAAAATCATCAAAGCTGGCATCATACCACCTGATTTTGTGTTTGGCAGTAAAGCTTACCTACCCGCCTTTCATGGTTGTCGCGCCCCACAAGACATTCGCACACACATTAGTGGTCTTGACTTAGTAAAAGACTCTGTTAGTAATGAATGGTTGATTTTAGAAGACAACCTACGCGTGCCATCGGGAGCTAGCTATCCGCTCAGCATCCGACGCGCCTACCGTCAGCTTTTTCCGCAGTTGTTCGAAAAAATGCCCATCGCACCGAGCGACAACTATGGTCATTTATTAAGCAGCATGTACGAACATGTCAATCCAGGCGGCATCAGTGTCGTACTCAGCCCAGGTCGTCTCAATTCGGCTTTTTACGAGCATGGTTATTTAGCACGCATCAGTGATGCCCGTCTGGTTACCAATAGTGACTTGTTCGTCGACAACAACGTGCTTTATCTCAAAAGTTTTAATGGTAAACGCATTCGCGTAGGCGTTGTCTATCGTCGTCTCGACGATGATTTTTTAGATCCGCTTAATTTCCATAGTGACAGCATGATCGGTGTTCCAAACCTAATGAGCGTTTATCGTGCGGGCAATGTCGCGCTGCTTAATGCGGTCGGTAATGGCATTGCCGATGACAAAGGTATTTACTATTTTGTCCCCAAAATGATTCGTTATTATTTAGGCGAAGAACCCATTTTATCTAACGCCCCCACCTATTTGCCGTGGTTTGAAGATGATCGCAAGTTCGTACTCGAAAATCTACACAAGCTTGTGATTAAGGATGTGGCAGAAGCAGGCGGTTACGGTGTACTGTTTGGTAGCAAACTCAGCCAACAACAGCTAGCCGACTTAGCGGCACATATCCAAGCCGAACCCCGTCGTTTTATTGCCCAAGAGCTGATTGAGTTTTACGACATCCCTACCCAAGTCGATGGTCAAATTGTACCGCGCAAATCAGACTTGCGCATGTACATCGTTCATGGCAAAGACATCACTGTCTGGGCGGGCGGACTAACTCGCTTTGCTCGCGAGGCTGGTAACTACTTAGTCAATTCATCGCAAGGTGGTGGTTTCAAAGACACATGGATTATGGGAGCGTAATCATGGCAATCTCTTTATATTTAAGCCCTCGTATGGCAGATGCACTGGTATGGCTCGGACGTTATCAACAACGCCTAGAAACCCTAGGCAAAGAAACCCTTGTACAATTCGATGCCATCATTGATCGCAACCCAGATGCAGGTAAAGTTTTGTTTGCCAAGCTCGGCTCTCAACTCGACTATGCTTGTGCCACGCAATTCTTACACGAAGCCTGCTACGGTCAACATGGTGCGAGCTTGCTGATGCTCAGCGCACAAGCGCGTGAAAACGCCATTACGATTCGCGACCTCTTATCAGATAGCTTATTTGGCAGTGTCAACAGTGTGTATCATGCGCTTAAAGCACAAGAAAACAATGCCAGTTTAGACGCTTATCAACTTGCACAGCTACTTACCGAAATCGAATATTTTTGGGGCAGACTGAGTACAAGACTGGTTAAAAGTCGTTCAGCACAGTTTATTCTATTTGGGCAAAGCTTAGAGATGATCGATCTTAAAATGCGCTTGTATGGCGAGGTAGACACCCTGCTAGAAGATGCACATCAACTGAACTTATATGGTTCGCAATTGTCCGAAAACTGGCAAACCTTCGAGCCGATTCATCACAACCAGTATCAAAACATGAACAGCTTACAGGCATGCGCCAGCAATATTATTCATTATGATCTTTAATCTTAGCTATCAAATGACGCTTGCCTTTAATGCGCCCGTGCGTCATCATCAGTTTATGCTACGTCTGTTACCACGAATTGCCAGTGGCATTGTGGTGCAAAGTCAGCAACTTATGGTGACAGGTGAACATGATGCTGGGCGTTTTTATGACGGCTTTAGTAATCGGCTCATTTGCGGACAAGCCATTGAGGCACATCGTGACTTTCACGTCAGCTATCAGGCAAAATTAAAGCGTGCTACGCCAACAAAGCAATCGTCCGACATGCTAACGGCTGTCTATCTTGCGCCCAGCAAGTTAACCCAATGCGATGCAAAACGTTTGAGCAGTTGGCTCGAACTGCCGAGCATCTATGATAATGGTATGGCATTGGCACAAGCGTTGTCGCACCTTGTTTATCAGCGCATGACTTATAGTACGGGAACAACACACACAGAACATACGGTCAGTGAGTTAATCGACAACCCCGTTGGCGTTTGCCAAGACTATGCGCACCTGCTAATTGCGTTATTGCGTTATTATCTGATTCCCGCACGTTACGTCGCTGGCATTGCACAGGGCGAAGGACAAAGTCATGCTTGGGTTGAAGCGTGGATTGATGGGCTGTGGATCGGACTCGACCCCACACACGATTGTTGGGTTCATGATAAAGATCCTTATATCGCCTTTGCTGTCGGACGTGATTTCAGCGATTGCCCACTGAATAGTGGTGCATTCAGTGGCAATGTAACCCACACACTGAGCATTCAAGCTCAATTAACACCGTCATCGTAAAATAAACAGAAAGAATGAGAAGATGTTAGAAACTTTAGTCACCATCGAACTACCTGTTGGCGAAAGCTATCAACTGAAGCGCCACCGCTTTACACCAACAGATGAATCTCTGAATCATGGTAAACGTATCAGCATTGTGTCGGGCACGCACGGTGATGAGGTTGAAGGCATTTATGTGATTACCATGCTCGCGGAATGGTTAAAAGTCAATAGCGATAAAGTTCGCGGAACCATCGACTTATACCCTTCATTAAACTCATTGGGAATTGACTCGATTACCCGTACTGTGCCTTTTTATCAAGTTGACCTCAATCGCATTTTTCCAGGTAACGCACGCGATACCTTTCCCAATCAGATGGCATTTGGTATTGTCGAAGCGATTAAAGGCAGCGATATCGCCATTGATATTCATGCCAGCAATATCTTTTTACGCGAACTACCGCAAGTGCGCATTGCCGCAACCTACGCTGAATCACTCGTTCCGTTAGCCAAAAAACTTAACATGGATTTTATCTGGGTTCATGATGCCATTACCGTGCTCGAAGCGACCTTAGCCCACAGCCTGAACAGTCTGGGCACGCGCACACTGGTTGTTGAATATGGTGTTGGCATGCGCTTAACACCCAGCTACGGACAGCAGCTTCTCACTGGCATTCTGAACCTGATGGCAAGCGAAGGCATCTTAGCGATGGATACGCTACCTGTGCGCGAACCCTGCTACTCTGATCATGGCAAGGTGTACTATATTAATGCCCCAGCAGCGGGCATATTTGTGCCAGCAATGGATCACTGCCAATTGGTTCATGCAGAGCAGCTGATTGGTCATATCCATGACCCTTACGGGGTTCACGATCCAGTACCCTGTTTAACACCTGGGCGTGGCGTACTCTTTACCCTGCGTGAATACCCGATTGTTTATGAAGGTTCACTGATTGCCCGCATTTTTGACGATCAAACAGGAGTCTGCCAATGACCCGTCATACCCTTGTCAACCTCGCTTCACCCTGTCGTGATGCTTTTCGTGTCGAAGGATTTCGCTTTAGTCCACGTCAGCGCAATGATGCAGATACCTCTGTTGCGATTGTTGCAGGACTCAATGGACACGAATTAGCACAAATGCATGCGGCCGCACAGTTGGTTAGTTTTTTACAAACGCATCAGGCAGAAGACCCTAATTTTATTACGGGCGATATCTTAATTGTGCCCGCAGTCAATACGTTTGGTTTTAACATGGGTGAACGCCATTGGCCATTGGATAAAACCGACATTAACGCCATGTTTCCAGGTTTCGATCAAGGTGAAACCAGTCAGCGCATTGCCCACCACCTATTCGAGCACCTCAAAGGCTTTGAGTGGGGTATTGAGTTAGAAGACAGACGTGATCAATATGACTGCATGCCCTATTTGCGCATGATCAATAGTGGTTTCGAAGACAAGAAAGCAGCCAGCTATTTCGGGTTGCAGTTTGCTCATCATCGTGATTTTGTACCCAGCGATGCAGGCAGTTTGCAATATAACTGGTCTGTTTGGCATACGAAAAGCTACGGCTTGGTATTTGGTAACAAACAACAAATCGACAACAACACAACACATCAAGTACTCGATGCATTGATTCGCTTTTTGGCGAAAGTTGGCGCTATCCGCACCAAGATTTTTGAAGGCTACGCCACGAATGTTATTACTCAAGATGCCATTACCTTAATTCCATCGCAACGGGCTGGCGTGTTTGAACCGCGCCAACGTGTTGGCAACTTTGTCAAAAAAGGGGATCTTTTAGGTAAGGTGTTCGATGCACTAGATGGCAGTATACGAGAGAAAATTTATGCCCCTGTCGATGGCTTAATTACCTGCCACTACCACTACCCACTCATTTACCAAAACACCATTGCTTATCGCATGATTTCGATTGTGTAACTTGGAAAGTCTAAAACCTCACACCTCGCTTATTTTTAGACTTTACAACCTGCTGTGTTCTTAAAAGCACTCAAATGTATAAAATCACGCAATAAAAAAAGCCGACTTTCGTCGGCTTTTTTTATGCTTCACTAAACTCAATCACTCAGTAATCATTGGCAGCTGTTGCTTTTTACGTTGCTGATACCAAATAAATCCTGGAAAGCTCATAATACCGAACATAAACAAGGTAGAGGCAAAAAACTCCCAGTCTTGATCTTTCAGCGTACCCGTTAACTGCCACTCTAACCCCCAACCAGCAGCCAAGGCAACAAACGAATACACAGCCCACTCCATCAGACGCAACCAAGCAGACTTATATGCTAATGCCTTAACCATGAACAAACGATTACTAAGCCAAGGCAAACTCGCCAAAGCCAAACACAAGAGTAGATAACCCCAAATGGTTCCCTGTGCAATCATAATTTAATCCTAATATGTCATCACTTGCGCGAATAGCGTTAATAACCCGTTTGGTAAAATACCCAAAACCAACACCAACGCTGCAACGGTCATCAACCCATAGCGCAATGACAAGGTTGCAAAACCCGCATCAACACACTCTGCGACTGGCGCATCAAAGTACATCGCTTTGATAACACGCAGATAGTAGAAAGCACCAATAATCGACATCACCACCGCAAAGACAGCTAAAGATACCATGCCGACTTCAACTAAGTTGGTTAAGATTACCAACTTGGCATAGAAACCAACCAACGGTGGAACACCCGCCATCGACAACAACAGCACCAACATTACCAGCGCCATCACCGGGTTACGACGACCTAAACCAGCCAAATCAGCGATATTGTCTGCCTCGAAGCCTTTGCGAGATAGCGCCAAAATCACACCGAACGCCCCGACACTCATTAAGCCATAAATAATGACATAAAACATAGCCGCGGCATAACCATCGATGTTACCCGTGACAAAGCCCAGTACGACAAAGCCCATATGCGAAATAGTCGAATAAGCCAACATGCGCTTCAAGTTAGTCTGTGCAATGGCTACGATGTTACCAACGAGTAACGACAAGACCGCCAAAATAATCAACAAGCCTTGCCACTCAACAACCGAAGACTCTAAGCCTTCAATCAATAAGCGGAACATGAGCGCAAAGGCAGCCACTTTAGGCGCAGCCGCTAAAAAGAGCGTAATCCCTGTTGGTGAACCATGATAAACATCGGGAACCCACATATGGAAAGGTGCAATACCAAACTTAAATGCCAAACCAACGATAATGAACACCAACCCCATATTCAATACCAGTGATGGTTCTGCAATCGATACCGCTTGATAAATTAAATCTAAACGTAAGGAGCCGACAACCCCGTAAATCAGCGACATACCATAAAGCAACAAGCCAGTAGCCATCGCACCCAGCACGAAATACTTCATGGCCGACTCAATCGCTACCGATGAGTCCTTGTGCATACCAATCATCGCGTAAAGCGCCAACGACATGACTTCTAAGCCCATAAACAGGCTCAGCATATCGTATGCAGACGCTAAAACCATCATACCTAGTAGACTAATCATACCCATCACATAGTATTCACCACGTTCAATACCACGAACCACGAGATACTCACGTGCAAAAACAAAGGCAAAAATAGTCATCAATAGCATGGATACTTTTAAGATATCCGCAACACCGTCACGGATAAAAGCACCGTTAAAAGCTTGCACAGACTCAGTCGAAAAACTCGCCAAAATAACGCCAACAATCATCAACAAAGAGACCAATGCTAACTGAAAGGTCAGCGCAGGATAACGTTTCGCCCAGAAAGTATCACCGACCAGCAACGCCATACTGGTTGCCAGCAATAAAAGTTCAGGCGCTAATACGTGTAACATCATATCCATCGTGTCAAATCACTCTCTATGTATTTAAGGGTGCTTCTAAAAACCCCAAAAGGTTGGGGGTCTGGGGGAAGGAGTTAACGAACAGTACATGCAGCATATTAATTTAATCTCCTTCCAACAGATAAAAAATAACTTAGGAAAAATCTAAAAACACACGAAGTGTCGTTTTTAGAGACTCCCTTAAGGCAACTTAGAAGTCATTGCTTGTTGAACCAAATGCTCAACCGAAGTGTGCATCACATCCATTACAGGTGCAGGATAGAAACCCAAACCAATAATACCGATCGCTAAAATCAACATAATCATAAACTCACGACGGCTTAGATCTTTCATTTCTGCAACGTGATGATTAGATACATCACCGAAAATAACACGCTTAATCATCCACAGCGTGTAAGCCGCACCGAAAATAAGTGTTGTTGCAGCTGCAAGCGCAATCCAGAAATTCGCCTTAAATGCAGCCAAGATGACCATGAACTCGCCAACAAATCCAGATGTGCCAGGTAAGCCAGCATTAGCCATCGCGAAAATCAGCATAAATACTGCGAAGACAGGCATAGTATTAACGACACCACCGTAAGCACTAATCTCCCGTGTATGTAAGCGATCGTACATCACCCCAATACCCAAGAACATCGCCGCCGAAATGAGACCGTGCGAGATCATTTGGATCATCGCGCCTTCCAGCCCCAGAATCGCGCCTTGTGTCTCGCCAGTATTGGCCAAGATACCATATAGCAAAAACATACCCAAGGTGACAAAGCCCATATGCGCAATCGAAGAATAAGCAATCAGCTTCTTCATGTCGGTTTGTGCTAAAGCAACAAAGGCAATATAGACAATTGCAATCAGCGACAAACTAATCACCAACCAATCTAAATAGTTGGCCGCATCAGGTGTCATGGGCAGCGAGAAACGCACAAAACCATAACCACCCATTTTGAGCATAATAGCAGCCAGCACAACCGACCCTGCAGTCGGTGCTTCAACGTGCGCATCTGGCAACCAAGTATGCACAGGGAACATCGGAATCTTAACAGCAAAGGCAATTAAGAACGCCAAGAAGATCCAGAACTGAGCGACAAAGCTAAGTGGCATTGCTTGGAAATCTAATAACGAAAAGCTACCGATTTGACTGTACATGTACAGAAAGGCAACCAACATGAACACTGAACCAAAGAAGGTGTATAAGAAGAACTTAATCGTGGCGTAAACACGCTTAGGACCACCCCACTGACCAATCACCAAGAACATCGGAATCAGTAGCGCTTCCCAGAACACATAGAACAGAATCGCATCAAGTGCAGAAAAAACAGCAACCATAATGCCATTCATCATCAGGAAGGCAGCCATGTACTGTTCAACACGATCTTCGATGCATTCAAACGCCGACCACACCGCCAATACCGTCGTAAAAGTCGTGAGAATAATCAATGGCATCGAAAGACCATCAATACCTAAAAAGTATTGAATGTTAAATGCAGGAATCCAACTCGCCTGTTCAACAAACTGCATCTGTGCTGTTGTTGCATCAAAACCTGTATACAAACCCAACGACAAGACAAATACACCAATGGATGACCATAGTGAAAATTGCTTTGCCATCGTCGGTTGATTTTTCATCATCAACACCAACACACCCGACAAAATCGGCAACCAAATCAAAGCACTGAGTAGCGGAAAACTCGTCATTCCCAATATTCCTTCTAAATTCATCTGGTTGCTTACCACATCGCCCAGGCCAGAAGACCCATTAGCCCAAAAATCATCACAAATGCGTAGTGATACAAATAACCTGTTTGTGCACGACGTGCCACTTGTGCGGTTGCCGCAATTAAGTTAGCCGTACCATTAACGACCCAACCATCAATGATGCGCGCATCGGTCACGCGAGCAAAAAAGCCAGCCAGCTTGCGCGTACCGTCTACGAAGACCACCTCATTAAAGCGGTCGAAACCATAACCATGACGAAGGGTTGCATGCACACCCGAGAAGCGATGCGCTAGTACAGGCGGCAAATCAGGGCGCTTAATGTACAAGAACCATGCCAAACCAACACCCGACAGGGCCAACCATGTTGGCAATGCTGTCAAACCATGCAATAGCAATGCACCAGCAGACGAACCATGTTCTGCAACATGCGCTAACACATTATGTTCTGGCAACACCTTAATCGCATCCGATAGCATCGAACCGAACAAGATATCCTCGACAAAGAAGCCGCCAAATAAAGCTGCAGGAATCGCCAACAAAATCAACGGCACAGTCACCACCCACGGCGACTCATGAATCTCATGTGTGCGCACATAGTCACTTGCTGGTGCATGGAACACAATAAAGAACATACGGAAACTATAGAAAGCGGTCACAAAGACACCAACCATCAACATACCGTACGCTAAGGTTGGTGCCCAACCATTTGCCGCATCAATCGCTAACAAAATACCATCTTTAGAATAGAATC
>DZAT01000110.1 GCA_022736205.1 Thiomicrospira cyclica | reverse complement strand
TGACTCTACGAGTTAATGGCGTTGTCATTGAGACAAAATCAAGGGCAGACATCTTACCATTTGCCCCTCTAAACGGCGGCATCATGGCACAAGCTGCAAGTTCATCAGCGTATCCACTCTACGGCAAAAATTACGGCAATATCGCCATTCAAGGTTCAGTGACCGACGAGGAAATCCTCAAGCTGGAAGCGGCCATGGATTACATCAGTGGAAGGTTGCCATGACCAATTGCACACCGTTAACTCGATTCTAGTTTTTGAGGCCACGACATGACAACTTTTTTAGTATTATCTATTGCTTTAATGATTTTGAATGCGCTGGATATCGTGACCACACACAACGCGATTAAGTCAGGCAAAGGCATGGAAGGCAACCCTGTAGTGCTTTGGCTGATGCGTGTTTTTGGTTCAGCTTGGTGGCTACCAAAAAGTGTGGTGGTCGCATTGCCAATAATATCTTATTATTACGCACAAGAAAGTGTCTTTGCTATGACAACATTGCTGATACTTATAATTGGTTATTCCTATGTTGTGTATAATAATTACAAGACCTGGCGAGGCAACAAATGAGTCGTAGACAAGACATTATTGACCGTGCTCGTGATGCGTTAGCTGACCCTCGCAAAGAGCGGTACCCTGACCCACGGTTAGACCGGCTTATCGATGAGGCACAGGTAGCTATTGTTCGTTACGCTCGTAGCCTGACCACAACTATCTATTTGCCGTTGACTGTAGGCGTAGCTAGTTACCGCGCGCCTTCAGATAGCTATCTCATTTCTCGTATCACGTACAATGCAAAGGCGCTGGCTCTTAAGTCACATGAAGAAATGGACTTACTAGCTATTGATTGGGAAGACCATCTAGCGGATGACCCACAGTATATCGTGTACGATAAGCAAGACCCACGATTCTTTCGCGTATACCCTACGCCAAATGCAGCCAGCGCTAACACAAACCTTTACGGCTTAGTAGCAGTCACAGCGCCGCCTCCGTTTGGAGTCATCCGGTTTACTCCAGCAGGCGAGTCATTGGCTATTTCAGCTTATATTGATGGTGACCTGCTAAAGCCCTTACAGAATACAGCGGGATTAGCCACACTAAAAGCCACAAGTAAATGCTTACAAGTTTATTTCATACGTAGACCGCTTAAAGTGTCCGAAACACAAGACCTTGAAGTACTTGAAGCTTTTGATACTGCAATTAAGTACTATGTTGTCGGTGCAGCTCTACGTGATGACCGTGATGCACAGAATAGGTCACTAGGTAATGAAGAGTTAGCTAAATTTTCACAAGAGCTAGAATTAGCTAAGCAGTTTGCTATGACAGACAATTTAGCTGTTGATACCCAATATGATTATCAATACCAAGGAGTATTTCATGTCTGAATTAACTCATATTGACTATATGCTAGGCGGCGCAGAAGACCTTTTGCTTGGACAGGGACAAGTAACTCAAACTCGTAATGGTTCTGAAGTTGTTGTAACTAAAATTAACGCCGAAGTAATCCCTTACTCTGGTGAAGGCGCTGCGATGGTGTCTATTAAGCAAGCTATTGATTCTACTGGCGCAGCAGGACTAAATGGGCCTTGGTTATCTTTAGACAATATAGCTACAGAAGACTTTTCTGTTCCTCTAGGCAAAAATGCTCTTGGCATTGCTACAGTAATTACTGCTGGCGTGACTATTGAAGTACCTCTTGGCTCTCAACTAACTATTGTAGACAACACTAGTTTTAATGGAGAAGCAAATACCGCATCTAACCTCGGGGCAGGGGCACAAGTCTTTGCAAATAAGACAGGTGTCAATTTGGCCATGCGGTCTATTACTGCTGGTGCAGGTATTAGCGTTATGCAAGCAGCTGATACTATCACTATCGAAAGCACAGCCATTGGTGCTGGAGAGGCAAATACAGCGTCTAATCTTGGTGCTGGACAAGGTTTATTTGCTTCAAAAATAGGTGCTGACCTACGCTTTAAGTCTTTAGTCGCTGGTACCGGTATTAGCCTCTCTAACACTAGTAATGAAATAACATTAAGTGCTTCCGCTAATGGAGAAGCAAATACCGCATCTAACCTCGGGGCAGGGGCACAAGTCTTTGCAAATAAGACAGGTGTCAATTTGGCCATGCGGTCTATTACTGCTGGTGCAGGTATTAGCGTTATGCAAGCAGCTGATACTATCACTATCGAAAGCACAGCCATTGGTGCTGGAGAGGCAAATACAGCGTCTAATCTTGGTGCTGGACAAGGTTTATTTGCTTCAAAAATAGGTGCTGACCTACGCTTTAAGTCTTTAGTCGCTGGTACAAATCTCTCTATGATAGCTACAAGTGACACATTGACTCTTAACGCAGTTAATGGTGGTGATGCGTACCTCGCCAATGCGCAAACCTTCACAAATAAAAACACCTTCACAAAAGGCGTGCGCAATAACGTCGCCAAAGAGGACAAGTTTGTACTAAAGGGCAATGGGGGGCTTTACGACTGGGACACGCCTGCTTTCAAAGATGTGTTTTTTGCGGTGGATATTGTCGATGATCGAGCGCTTGGCAACTTAGAGCATTCGCATAGTGCGAACTTCAATTTCCGTTATACAGGTAACGGCACGATAGGTAGCTATAACGGAGAACCTCAGAGCCTTTCATTTAGTGCTGGGCTTTTGAGTAATACGGAGAAATGGGGCAGTGGTAGCGGTCACGCATTTACCGCCAACGTCACTGTGATGAATACCACAGGCTATGCGGAGGGCGGTGGCTTTCAGGGTGTTGTGACCAACACCAGTTCATTCAGCGGAATCATCAATTACCTGTCCTTGTTTGAGGGTATTGTTAAAGACTCAGGACTCGCCACGCACATGAGCTGCGCCGCCTTACGCGTCGTCAAAGACAATCTTGGTTCAACAGGGCGCACACACGCAATTACAGTGTCAGGCGAAGGGGCAGGGACGATTGATGCCATTCTCGCACTCAACCCAAGTCTCGGCGCAAGCAACCGTTTCAATATTGGCTTTGACCTGACGAAAGCCAATCTTGTGAGTGGTCGCGTTATGGCGATGCCAAACAATACAAGCCTTGCATGGGCGCGAGCTGATGGCTCAGTCGTACCGTCTATCTTTATGGATTCATCCAACATTTTGCGGCTTAAGTCGCCAGGCTATGGCGTCTATGAAGGCGTGTCGATTACGGGCGCGGACGACTCAATTCGCCTGTCCGTGGACAACTACAGCCCGTCTGACCCAGTAGCTATTTTCTGTGGCGGCGCATTGCGGCGTGTGAGTATTGGCGCGCCTGATAGTGGCGGCACTGGTTTCCGAACTTTGATTGTTCCTAACTAATTGAGGGAAATGTATGTCTGAAGTTATTGCGTTAAAAATTGAAATTGCCGAGTTGAAGATGATGGTTTTCAAGCTGCAATATCAAATTATTGAGAGTGAGCTGCACGAGCTGAAAAAGTCAGGCGACAGTAAGGAGGTGAAAAGTGAGCACGCTTAAAGTCGACACACTGCAAACACTTGATGGGACTGTAACGGTTGCGGTTGCCGCGCTGGTGGGCGGCACCGGGGTTGTGGTGGAAGACAATCTAACGTCAACAAGCATCCTTAATGCCCTTTCAGCCAATCAAGGGCG
>DZAT01000048.1 GCA_022736205.1 Thiomicrospira cyclica | reverse complement strand
CCCCAATCAAAAGCCAAACCAGGATCTGTTTTGCGCTGCGGGGCAATGTCGCTATGCCCAACCACTGGCGCTTGCGCCAAACTGGGATAAGCATCTCGCAAAGCAACCAACACCGCCGTTAAGGATTCGTACTGCGCATCGGTATAAGCACAGGTATCCGTACCTTCTAACTCGATACCCACCGAAAAATCGTTACATGCATTACGATGAGCAAAACGCGACACGCCCGCATGCCAAGCTCGCAACTGAAAAGGCACAAACTGAACCACTTCCCCATCACGACGAATAAAAAGATGTGATGAAACACGAACCCCACGCAATTGCGGGTAATAAGGATGTTTTTCGCAATTAAGTCTACCTTGAAACAAGGCAATCACATCATCACCACCGAATTGCCCAGGCGGTAAACTGATACCATGCAACACAATCAAAGACACATCTTTAGCATCAGAACGCGCATCGCAATGCGACGTTTCGTAAAAAGATGCCACATTTAATAAACCTGTTTGCGTATCAATGCGCATAGCCTGTCCTATTAAGGTTATAATTCTAGTTCATTATATTTATTTTAGACGATCACAATGCAACATTCAGCTTGGCTTATCAACGAAGTTCGTTTAGCACTCAACGAAGACATTGGCAGTGGCGACCTATCCGCGTCTTTAATCCCTGCAGAACAAACCGCAACAGCAAGCATTATTTGTCGAGAAAGGGCTGTCATGTGCGGACAAGCTTGGTTGAGCGAAGTCTTTGCGCAAATTGATGCTGGCATTATTGTTGATTGGCATTGCAATGAAGGCGACGACCTTGATACTGATAGTCTTATTTGCCAACTGAGCGGTAACGCACGCAGTTTACTGACAGGCGAGCGCACGGCGCTCAATTTCTTGCAAACACTGATGGGCACAGCAACCGTTACTCGTCGTTACGTACGAGAACTAGATGCGCACGGCATGACCAAGCTGCTCGATACACGTAAAACCCTACCAGGTTTGCGTCTGGCACAAAAATACGCTGTGCGCATAGGGGGCGGTGTTAATCACCGTATCGGTTTATTCGACGCTATTTTAATCAAAGAAAACCACATTATGGCAGCAGGCAGTATCGAAGCTGCAGTGAGCGCTGCCAAAGCACAACACCCTAATACGTTTATCGAAGTCGAGGTTGAAACCCTAGCTGAATTGCACGTGGCACTCGCCCTACCCATCGATCGTATTATGCTCGACAATTTTTCGTTAGACGATATTCGCCACGCCGTTGCGTTCACCCACGGCAAAATCCCCCTAGAAGCTTCAGGCAACGTCAGTTTCGAAAACTTATTCCATCTGGGTCAAACAGGGGTTGATTTTATTTCGACAGGTGCCATTACCAAACACTTACATGCCATCGATTTGTCGATGCGCTTCAATATGGATAAGCATCGTGCATAATACCCTGTATGAAGTTTTAGGTTTATTATTGGTATCGGTCATTATGGTGGCTGGCTTTAAACGCTTACATTTGCCACCGATTTTAGGCTATATCGTTGTCGGTATTTTAATGGGACCGCATGCACTAGGGCTCATCGCTAACGAAGAAAACATCCATTTTTTAGCCGAATTCGGTATCGTTTTTATGCTGTTTGCCATTGGGCTAGAATTTTCCATCCCACAGTTTTTAACCATGCGCCGTACCATGCTGGGATTGGGTAGTCTACAAGTTGTTTTCTCGATGACTGTTTTTGGCTTCATTGCCTATTCGCTTGGTGTTAGCTGGCAAGTGTCTCTACTCGCAGGCGGTGCGCTCGCCATGTCATCGACCGCTGTGGTACTAAAACAACTCAACGAACAAGCCGAAATGCAGTCACGACATGGTCGCAATGCCTTCGGTATTCTGCTCTTTCAAGACTTAGCGGCCATTCCTTTGCTCATTATCATTCCTGTTTTAGGGGCTAATCTTAGTGGCGCAGCAGGAACAGACAGCAGTATGTCGCATGAGCTTGTTTGGGCACTGGTCAAAGGTATCTTAGCGGTTATTGTGTTATTGGTTGTTGGTAGAACGTTAATTCGTCCCCTGTTTCACGAGGTGGCACGTTCTAAGTCTAATGAACTGTTTACCCTTACGGTTCTGCTGGTGGCCATTGCTGCAGCGGCTCTTACCAGCAGTCTCGGACTATCCATGGCGCTAGGGGCGTTTATTGCTGGCATGATGTTAGCAGAAACCGAGTTTCGCCATCAAGTCGAATCCGACATTCGTCCCTTCCAAGATGTATTATTGGGCTTGTTTTTTATCACCATCGGTATTCTGATCGATCTGGGTGTTGTCTGGCAACACGTCGGACTGGTGCTCGCCCTCACGATTGGTTTAATTGTGGTTAAAGCGCTTGTTGTTGGCTTACTCGAATATGGTTTTGGTAATAATGGCGGAGTGGCACTACGCACAGCACTCGTATTGGCACATGGTGGCGAGTTTGGTTTTGCACTACTCTCTTTAATGTTCAACCAAAAACTTCTACCAGAACTCGAGGGTCAAGTACTGCTTGCTGCTGCCATCTTCAGCATGATGCTGTCACCAATTTTGATTAAATACAATGGCAAAATCACTAAAAAAGTGATGGCAGGAACCTATAACAAAGATCGTCAAGCGCAAGAAAGCATCATCGCAACAGAAAGCGAACATTTAGAAGACCATGTACTGATTTGCGGTTTTGGTCGTGTTGGTCAAACGCTTGCGCGCTTCCTCAAAAAAGCAGGCATATCGTATATCGCCCTCGACCTAGACATTGCCCGTGTTACCGAAGCGAAACGGGCTGGCGAACCTGTTTACTATGGTGATTCATCGCGCAAAGAAATCTTGCATGCGGCGGGTATTGATCGCGCAAAACTCGTTGTACTCTCTATTTCCGACTTTGCCACCTCACTCAAAACCCTTTATCGCGTGCGTGAAATGCGACGCGAAGTACAAGTCATGGTACGCACACGCGACGAGGCACATTTGAGTCAACTCATGGAGGCTGGCGCAACCGAAGTTATTCCTGACACCTTTGAAGCCAGCATGATGCTTTCTTCTCAAGTGTTGCTGCTAATGGGGCACTCACCCGCCAGTATCTTGCGAGAAGTGCGCAAAGTGCGACAAAGTCAGTACAGTTTATTGCGCGGTTTTTATCCGGGTGAAAGCGATGAAGCTGCCACCATTGATAAGCCCACCACCATTTTACACACCATTATTTTGCAGGCAAACGCTACTGCTGTGGGCAAAACACTGGCAAGCCTGCTCACCCATCATAATGACATTGAAATTGAAGCCATCAAGCGCGACGGCATTCGTGGCGACGAACCAGCGATGAGCCTGATACTGCAGGCGGGCGATATTTTGGTTGTACGCGGCATGCACGAAGCCATAACTCATTTCGAACAATCGGTTCTCTTGGGTGACTAAGCGTCCAGCCAAATCAAAGCGGTCATTCTTCCTGTCACACCCTCACGTCGATAAGAAAAAAACCGCTCGCGCTGTTCAAAGGTACACCAATGCCCGCCACCGAGCCATCCCACATTAAGCTGTTCGAGCTGCCATAGCGCAATGCCTGCTAAATTTGCCAACCATAAACCCGATGGGCTAGATTTAAAATGATGACACTGAGCACGACCTTGTGTCAAAAAGCATTCCCTTACCTCATGACCCACTTCAAAGGCAGAAAAACCAATACCTGGACCTACCCATGCCATCACGCGTTCAGGGACTAAGTGAGCATCATTTACTGCCCGCTGAATAATCCCATCAGCCAATCCACGCCATCCCGCATGCAGCGCCATCACAAAGGAACCTTGTTGATCGGTTAGCAGAATCGGCAAACAATCCGCCGTCATAATCGCTAAAACACGATGCTGATCACTCGTCCAAGCACCATCGGCTTCTGGCAAGGAATCTGACAGAACACAATCATCAGCATGAACAACCCGAACACCATGTACCTGATTCAGCCAAACAGGCTGCGAAGGCAGCGCCAAACGCTCAGCTACCTGCTTTCTGTTTGCTAAAACAGCACTGAGTTCATCCCCTACATGCGTTGCCATATTCAGCGAACGATACGGCTCGACAGACACGCCACCGCCACGCTGTGTCATAAACGCCTTCACCTGCGCAGGCGCTGGCCAATCGGGCTGAATCAACGCTAAAGTCATATCTTAATCAATAAATTGTTGTGGGAAAGCTTGCGCATCGTGGTGCAAAGCTGCCAATAATGACACCATATCTGCAGGCAGCGGTACTTCAAAAGCCATCGTTTCTCCTGTTAACGGATGCTCGAACGACAGTTGAGACGCATGCAGTGCTTGACGCTTAAAGGCACGCAACACATCAGCATCTTCAACAGCCATACCACGTGGCAAGGTCAAACGACGACCATACTCCACATCACCTAACAGCGGAAAGTTAATGTGTGCCATATGCACGCGAATTTGATGCGTACGTCCCGTTTCTAACTGACAACGAATATGGGTATGCGCTCGAAACTTTTCGACAAGACGATAGTGCGTCGTCGCCTCACGACCCGCATGATCATTAACGGTCATTTTAGTTCTATCGGTGCCATGACGCGCAATACCTGCCTCCACCGTACCACCAGAAACCATTTGCCCGACCACAACCGCATCATAAATACGCGCCACATCATGATCTTTTAACAACTCAGTCAATGCCAGCTGTACTGCCTCTGTTTTCGCTACCACCAGCAAACCACTGGTCATTTTATCCAGACGATGAACGATACCCGCCCGCACCAAGTTAATCGAATCTGGGTAATGATGGAGCAAGGCATTTAACAAAGTACCGTTGCTATTACCAGCACCAGGATGCACCACCAAACCCGCTGGCTTATTAACCACCAGCAAGCCATCATCTTCATAAACAATATCTAAAGGCATATCTTGCGCTTCGTACGTCAGTTCTTCGCGTTCTGGCAACACCACGGTTAAACTTTCACCGCCCAAAAGAACCTGACGCGCACGGGTTACCAGCGTGCCGTTAACAGATACCAAACCCGACTCAATACAGGTCTTCAACCGTGCTCGCGACACTTCTTTAATCATCTGTCCCAACACGCCATCTAAGCGTGTTCCACCTAATTCTAAGGGCACTCGCCCCTGCCACTCTGTCATTTTTTTGCCTTATTTATTTATAATATGAGAGAATGATGCTATGTTTAGTATCGTCTGTCTAGCCCAAAGCATTTTCACAAGGTCATCATGAATAAAACTTACTCGCTTATTTTACTCCTTCTTCTGCTACAGTTGCTCGGTGGCTGTTCTATATTTAGCAAAGAACAAGAACCAACACGCACGGTCGAAGAATATTTTCAGCGTGGTCACGAAGCCTTGAATGATGGTTCATGGGATCTAGCCATTAAAGAATTTGAAAAGTTGCGTTCGGTTTACCCTTACGGTTCTTGGTCAGAGCAAGCCTCGTTAGAACTTGCTTACGCTTATTATCGCAATAATGAACCGCAGTCTGCAGTAAGAGAAGTTGAAGAATTCATTCGCATGTATCCTAAGCACGCACGTTTGCCATATGCTCTGTATGTCAAAGGTATCGCACGAGAAAGTACCACGCGTAGCTTTTTAGATAACTACATTTCAGATCCATCACGACGCGATAGTGAGCCGTTGCGCCAAGCTTATCAAGACTACTTAACCTTAATTCAGCGTTTTCCTAATAGTGAGTATGCCAATGATGCCAAATTACGTTTGGTTCGTTTGCGCAACAGTTTAGCGCGTCATGAAATGCAGGTTGCTGAGTTTTATGTCGAGCGTCAAGCATGGTTAGCAGCCGCAAAGCGGGCACAATATGTGCTCGAAAACTATCCTCAAACGCCCAGTAGCCAGCGCGCCCTTCAAATCATGTCACAATCTTACGATGCGTTGGGCTTAAAACAATCGGGCGACGAAGTGAAGCAAGTGATGAATCTGAATAACGTATCGCGATAAATACGGAAAACATTCTATTATGAAGGCGAAAAAATGGCTTTTTTCCTCACTGGCCATTGCAGCCTTGGCTGCGATGTTTGTCTGGTGGAATCAACCTAAAGTTGTCGAATCAGTTGCCGTTGTTAAAGATAGCATCACGCAAAGCATTGTTGCCACAGGACGCATTGCTCCGCTGGCAAAAATTGATATTGGCAGTTTAGTCACTGCCAACATTCATACAATCCATGCGTTCGATGGCGACAAGGTGCATGCTGGTCAAGCTCTGATTACCCTCTCAGATGCTGCTTTAGAAGCCTCGCTCGCGCAGGCAAAAGCCAACTTAACAGAAGCTGAACTACGCAACAACGAGCTTAAAACCCTCACACGTCCACTGGCACAAAGCACACTGTCTCAAGCACAAAGCAACCTTAAATTGGCTCAGACCGATTATCAGCGCAATTTAGAGCTTAGCCAAAAAAACATGTTGGCAAAAACCACCCTAGATCAAGCCAAACGTACCCTAGACATCACTCAAAAAGCGTTCGAAAGCGCACAATTACAACTCGATGCAACACAAGACAATGGCAGTAATACCCGTGTACTCAATGCCAGAGCAGAACAAGCAAAATCGGCATTGGCATTGGCTCAGGCAAAAGCAGACCAACTCACCATTCGTGCTCCTACAGATGCGATTGTTTTAAACCGCTATGCCGAAATGGGTGCGACCGCACAGCCAGGAAAGCCCTTACTCACCCTCGCCAGTAGTGGCGAAACGCGCATCGAGTTGCCAATTGATGAAAAAAGTATTCGCTATCTAACGGTAGGACAAGTCGCAACGGTGATTAGTGATGCCTACCCCAAACATCCCTTTATTGCACGCCTATCGCTCATTTACCCGAGCGTCGATGCTGCTCGTGCCACCATTAATGTCCGATTAATCGTCGATGCACCGCCTGACTTCTTAAAACCCGATATGACCGTTAGTGTTGAAATGAAAACAGACACAGTAGCCGATACGTTGATTTTGCCGACTGATGCCATTCACAATGGTGACAGTGATCAACCTTGGGTGCAAGTCATTCGCGATGGCAAAGCGCAACAACAATCGGTGCGCACGGGTATTAACGGTATCGGCAGCACGCAAATCCTAGCGGGAGTTAACGAAGGTGATTGGGTTATTACCCAGACAGGTATTAAAAATAATGCACGCGTTCAACCCAAAGCAAGAGAATCACAAAAATCGCTTAACATTAACAGCGTCAACGGTTCTCAGTAATGACCCTCAACTTTGAATGGCTGCTCGCACTGCGCTTTTTACGCGAAGGACGCATGCAATCGCTGCTCATTTTAGCGGGGGTAACAGGCGGTGTTGCCGTGATTATTTTCTTAACGCAGCTCATTAATCAGTTGCAAGGCAGTATTATTGATCGCGTTCTCTCCAGTCAAGCGCATATTGTGATCCGACCTGCCGAAGAATCTGCATTACGCCTCATGTCAGACGCGCACATCGCAGCAAACATTCAACCGCGCGGACAAAGATTACGCAGTATTGACCAATGGGAAAGTATCGCGCAACTGGTTCGCAACACACCAGGCATCAGTGCCGTATCACCTGTTGCATCAGGCCCAGCCTTTGCCAGACATAACCTTGCCAGTAAATCGGTAGCCCTTGTTGGCATGATTCCCAACGATTACCGCCAAGTGGTCAAAATGAATAAATACATGATCAAAGGCGAATTTAACCTAACAGGCGATCAAACCATTATTGGCAAAGACCTCGCCAATGATTTAGGTGTTAGCCAAGGCGATCGCATCCAAATCTTGACCGATAGTGGCACGCAACAAACCTTAACCATTGTTGCCCTATTTGATCTCAATAATAAAGACCTTAACAAACGTTGGGTGTTCACAACCCTTCGCATGTCACAAAGTCTGCTCAATATTCCTGGTGGCGTTTCCAACATCGACTTAACGGTCGATGACTTGTTTGGTGCCAAACCACTCGCACAACGCCTCAGCGCACAAACAGGACTATTGGTTGAGTCCTGGATGGAAACCAATTCAGGACTGCTTAACGCCTTATCGAATCAAACCGTTACCAATAATCTGATTCGCGTTTTTATCGTGATCATTGTTGCACTCGGCATCACCAGTGTACTGGTCGTATCGGTGGTACAAAAGCAAAAAGAAATTGGCATTTTACGCGCGATGGGTGCAAAACGTGGACAAGTGATGCGCATTTTTCTTTGGCAGGGGGCGATATTTGGCGCACTAGGATCCTTGATGGGCGCGAGCTTATCATTTGCCCTGCTCACCTTATTTTCTAACGTTTATAAAGCACCCGATGGCAGCACCCTATTCGCCGCACAGCTCGACCCTAACTTAGTGATTATGGCTACCTGCGTCGCTATGATTGTCGGCGTCTTATCGGCATTATTGCCCGCTAGACGAGCAGCACGTATGGATCCTGTTCAAGCCATTCGCAGTTAACGAGCAACATCATCATGAATATGGAACATATTTTACAACTGACCCATGTACGCAAATCATATGGCATCGGCTCAATCGTCGAAACCGAAGTGCTTCATGGTATTGACATCACGTTAAAGCGAGCAAGCTTCAGTGCGTTAACAGGTCCTTCTGGTTCTGGCAAATCCACCCTGCTCAATCTCATTGGTTTATTAGAAGCACCATCGAGCGGCGAATTAATCATTAACGGACAAAATACCAGCCAACTCAGCGATCAAGCGCTCACGCAACTCAGAGGACACAGCTTAGGCTTTATTTTTCAATTTCATCATTTGTTACCTGCATTTAATGCGCTCGAAAATGTCATGATGCCGTCCATCATCGACAGTCAGCACCTTAGCAAGCAACAAGCCATGATACGTGCCAAAGCACTGTTATCTGCCGTTGGTTTGGAAAATGCTTTTTATAAGAAGCCTGCCGAACTCTCGGGTGGTATGCAGCAACGCGTCGCCATTGCGCGTGCCCTAATGATGCGTCCGCCCCTCGTACTCGCCGATGAGCCAACAGGCAATTTAGACACCCATAGCGCAGATGACATTTTTAAGTTAATGCGTAAAATTAATCAAGAACAAGACATTGCTTTTCTTATTGTGACTCATGACCAAAGGCTGGCAGCACGTTGCGACCAAACATTTAACCTGGTTGATGGTCACTTGCAACAAAAAACGACAGACTAACCCATGTAAGAAGCTGCTTTTTAAGCGCACAAAGCGCTATAATGAAGCCATAAAATTAAATAAAGGCCAAGGATGGCCGTTAACCCCAGAACTAACGCACCGACAACCTTGTCATTGGAGTGACGCTGAATGGATGAATTAATGCTGGTTTTCCGCCAAACCTACCTCGAAGAAAGCTTCGAGGGGTTGGCAGCGATGGAGTCTAACCTTTTGACACTGCCCGAAGGTGTGCCAGACACAGAGGTCGTTAACACCATTTTTAGAGCGGCGCATTCTATGAAAGGTGGTGCTGGAACCTTCGGTTTTGCTGAGCTGATTCATTTAACGCACATTCTTGAAACCTTGCTTGATGAAATGCGTTCGGGCAAACGAAATGTTACTGCAGAAAATCGCGAGGCTCTACTAGAATCTGTTGATGTGTTGCGCGTTATCCTAACGGCTTATCAAAACGCTGAGTCTATCGAAATGACCGCAGTAAAGGCAATGGAGCAGAAACTAGAAGTTATTTTAGGTGGCGCTTCTCATCAGGGTGACGGCACCACGACATCATCACCGCTGAACACGCCTGCCATAACAGGATTCGAAATTCACTTATCACCCAGTGACAATTACTTCGAATCAGGTATCGACTTACTCAAGCTTTTGCACGAACTTAGCCGTACCAAAGGTGTGACTAAAACACAGATTCATACACGATTAAACGATGACAAAGCAGTGCAAGTCGATCACTGCGTACTGGCATTTGATGTTACGGTCGAGGGAACGGTAGCACTTGCTGATATTCAAGAAGTATTTGAATGGTTAGACAGTGACAACTGTCATATCAGTGTCGACCCAATTGCGCCACAAGAAGCTCCTAAAGAAGAAGTGACCGTGTCACAAGCTGTAATATCGACAGCAGCACCTAAAGCCAACGCACCAACCACAACAGCGACTCCAGGACCACAACAAGAAAGCTCCATTCGTGTATCGATTGGTAAAATCGACCAAATGGTCGATATGGTTGGTGAGCTGGTTATTGCTCAGTCAATGTTATCTCGTTTTGGTGTTCTCGCAGATCAACTCAATGCCTCTTGGGCAGATGAATTAAAAGAAGGACTGCTGGATATCGAGCGTCACACACGTGCCATGCAAGAATCAGTTATGTCCATTCGTATGATGCCGATCAGCTTCGCTTTCAATCGTATGCCTCGAATTGTCCACGATGTCAGTGGCAAACTGGAAAAAGACATTGAGTTGGTGATGGAAGGTGAAAACACAGAAGTCGACAAAACCGTACTGGAAAAACTGACAGATCCATTAGTACACATCATCCGAAATTCAGTTGACCATGGTATTGAAAAACCCGACGTTCGTGAAGCCAATGGCAAACCCCGTAAAGGCACGGTTCGTCTTTCTGCCTTCCATGCGGGTGGTAACATTGTTATCCAAATTAAAGATAACGGTGCGGGCATTCGTCTCGACAAAGTTAAGCAAAAAGCGATTGATGCGGGCATTCTCGTTGAAGGTCAGGTCATCACTGAAAAAGAAAACATTGATCTGATTTTCCATGCTGGCTTCTCGACAGCTGACGTGGTAACCGATATTTCTGGGCGCGGTGTGGGTATGGATGTCGTGCGTCGTAATATCCGCGAACTCGGTGGTACGATTGAAGTACAAACCGAACAAGGAAAAGGGTCTGTCTTTACGATTCGCCTGCCGTTAACGCTTGCGATTCTCGATGGTCAATTGGCAAAAGTTGGCGATGAAACCTATATTTTCCCGCTCGCCTCTATTGTCGAATCCGTGCTGCCTGCAGCGGATCATATTAAAAGCGTTAAAGGCAACTACCTCTATCGTCTGCGTGATGTTTACATCCCCATTGTTCGCCTCAATGAATTTTTTAACCGCCCTAATGGCAAGACAGAATTGACGGCGGGACTGTTGGTGGTGGTTGAAAATGGTGATAAACGCTTCGGTGTGTTTGTCGATACCCTAGAAAGCCAACAGCAAGTCGTGATTAAGTCCCTTGATACTAACTATCGTAAAGTTAATGGTATTTCGGGCGCAACCATTATGGGTGATGGCAGAGTTGCCATGATTTTAGATTTAACCGAATTATCACAAGAAATCGACTAAGAGGTTATCATCGTGGAAGAAAACAAACAAATTCTGACCTTCATTTTAAATAATGAAATCTATGGTGTTGATATTCTCAGAATCCAAGAAATCAAAGATGTTGAAAAATGCACACCCATTCCTAATGCGCCCGACTGGACGCTTGGTGTGATCAATTTGCGTGGTTCTGTTGTGCCTATCTTTGATTTGCGTCGCATGTTTTTTAATTATGCGTCGGAAGAAGGTGTGATCATTGTTTTACGTGTCGAGAAAGATGGTAAATCAAAAGTTGTCGGTATTGTTGTTGATGCCGTATCGAATACGGAATTTGCAGATATGGCAGCGTTGCAACCTGCACCTAAGGGCGATATCACTTCTTCTCATATTTTTGTAGATGGTCTTGTTTCGATAGAAGGACGTATGGTAATTCTGACGGATATTGATAAAATAGACTTCTTTAGGGAGTAACACTAAGTGGAAGAGCTTACTTACAAAACTGTTATGGCAAATAAAGAAGAATTTGAAAATTTTCTTCTTTGTGACGACATTAAGATACAGATTAAGAAAATAGCGAAAATTGACACCGCTGGTGCACAAATTTTAATTGGGTTAATGAAAGAAGAAAAAATTGAACTATCCGATTTATCTGATAGCGTTCAAGGCGAACTATTGTTTTTAGGAGTAAAATAAATGGCCAAAAAGATTTTAGCCGTCGACGATTCTAAGTCTATGCGCCAAATGGTTGCAATGACCTTAAAAAGCGCTGGCTTTGATGTAACCGAAGCAGAAGACGGTGTAGATGCGTTAAGTAAAGCAAATTCGGGGCAATTCGACCTTGTATTAACAGATATCAACATGCCGAATATGGGTGGTATTGAGTTAACCACCAAATTGCGTGCAATGGGTAGCTACCGTCTGACACCCATTATTTGTTTGACGACAGAATCATCTGATGACATGAAAGGCAAAGGTAAGGCTGCAGGCGCAACAGGTTGGATTGTCAAACCTTTTAGTCCAGAAAAGCTTTTGGCAACCATCAATCGCGTTCTCTAAGTTTAAGCGCAGTCAGAACCTCGATAACTTTTTCATTATCGAGGTTTGTGCTGACAGTTATGCGCCACCTTCCATCATCGTATGAAGCATACGATCATCAGCTTTAGCATCTTTTAATGGCACACACGACCAAAACCAACCATTGGTATTCATAAACTTACGTGCCACATAAAACACATCGTTCGCAAGCACAACGTGCAATCCTGCAAAATACTCACGCACAATTTCAACTTGATCAACCATTAAAAACAGTGAGCGACGGCTCAACGACCAATGCAAGTAGGGGTCAAAAGGTGCAAGCCCACCACCCACTTCCGCCAAGGTTGATTCTAACTGTTCGATATGATGATCACTCGACTTGTTCCAAAATAGTGGCATAAAACTAACCTCACCTGCACAACTGACTAAAGGGAAGCTCTAAAAACTTCGCTTGTTTTTAGAGGTATCCTGAACTGATTAAAACGTTAGAAAGGTGCAACGCGATATTTGCCAGATTGCACTAAAACACGCACAGGCTGACCCACCGTAAAGACGTCATCGCTTGCCTGAACAATCGACATAACCTGCCCCGAATCATCCATTTTAACCGTCAACTCTAACGCATCCGACTTATTCGCCATTTTCTCAGTTGCAGAACCAGCGATGGCACCAACGGTAGCACCAATCAGACCGCCAAGAATGGCTTCGGTGCCCTTTCCTGAACCCATCTGTGATCCTGCCACACCGCCAATCGCGCCACCTGCCATTGCGCCTGTGGTAGAGCTTGATGAGGTCTCGATTTGAACAGTTCTGACAGAAAGCAACTTAGCCATTCTGACTTCCTGCGGCTTAAGCGCTTCTGACGACTTATAAACACTGCCCGATGGCGCTGAAGCTGAGCAACCCATCAATGAGCCACTGATCCCACCCAGTACTGCGGTAATCACCAACAATTTAAGCATGCACAACACCTTTTAGTAACATTAATTAACCTTTTCTATTTTACAGGATATATGAAGATTCAAAACACTGACAAGAAGATTGATAATAAAATATTTTTCGTGCAAAAAGAAAAACGATTCGTTATAATGAAAAGCTATTTATTAAGTAATCGGCTTTTGGCACAATGAGCAAAGAAGACGTCATCGAATTTGAAGGCACGGTCAGTGAAGTACTGCCTAACACCATGTTCCGCGTTGTCCTAGAAAATGGACACAGTGTGCTGGCACATATTTCTGGCAAAATGCGTAAAAACTATATTCGTATTTTAGCAGGCGATAAGGTTAAGGTAGAGTTAACACCCTACGATCTTAGCAAAGGTCGCATTACCTTTCGCGTTAAGTAATCGAAACGCGATACAAAAAAGCACGCAATATGCGTGCTTTTTTTATGGTTCACAAGAAACACGCCTAATAAAAAAGGCACGAAATATCGCGCCTTTTTAACGAATACCTTTATTCTAAAATCAAGCCAGTCTACCGCAACATTGCTTGTACTTTTTTCCCGAACCACAAGGGCAAGGATCATTACGTCCAATTTTAGCATCAGTACGAATTGGCGCTTGCGCAACAGGCAAGGGATCACCACCAAAGACAGGTTCTGGCTCGGGCGCATGACCATAACTATCGACAGGCAAATCATCATGATGCGCATACAGTGATAAGGGACGATTGGCGCGCTCAGCTGCTTCTAGCGCCGCAACTTCTTCTTCACTGCGTACGCGAACCAAAGAGAGGGCTTTAACTGTTTCAAGCTTCACATCTTGCATAAAGGCACGAAACATCTCAAAGGCTTCGCGTTTGAACTCTTGCACAGGGTTCTTTTGTGCGTAACCACGCAAGTGAATCCCAGCACGCAAATAATCCATCCCCGCCAAATGCTCACGCCACAAACTATCGAGCGTTTGCAGCAAGAAGACACGTTCTAGATGATTCATTAAGTCCGAACCAAAAGCTTCTGCTTTCGCCGCATATGCCGATTGAATACCCTCTAAAATACGCGCTCGGATACCCGCTTCGTTAAGGTGTGCATCTTCGGCAACCCAAGCTTTGACATCAAATGTCTGACCAAAGTTTTCTTGCAATGCATGAACGAGCGCATCAAGCTGCCATTCATCTTCTAAACTCGCTGTCGGCAAGTAAGGCTCGATAACCAAATTAGCGACTTCAAAACGCATCTCAGCCATCCAGTCGCCAATATCAACGGCATCAAGCACGTCATTACGCTGGGCATAAACGGCCTGACGCTGATCGTTGGCTACGTTATCGTATTCTAACAATTGTTTACGAATATCGAAGTTACGCCCTTCTACTTTGCGCTGTGCATTTTCGATCGAGCGATTCAGCCATGGATGCTCGATAACATCACCATCTTTCATGCCCAGTTTTTGCATCATAGCACGCAGCTTTTCACCCGCAAAAATGCGCAACAAGTCATCTTCTAAAGACAAGTAAAAACGGCTCGAGCCTGGATCCCCTTGGCGACCTGAACGACCACGTAATTGATTATCAATGCGACGCGACTCATGACGTTCCGTACCAATCACATGTAAGCCGCCAGCCGCTTTAACC